>CAYFIF010000040.1:0-12773 GCA_964343085.1 uncultured bacterium
AGGGATATAAGATATATAGAAGTATTGATGGTGGACAATCATGGGGGGGAGCAGCGGACAAGATTTATGATACTGATGGAATTTTTGCTGGTTGGAGACCATACGTGCAGTATGATCTTTCAGCGATCGAGGATTCACTCCATTGCGTCTACAGCAGTGATGCATCAACCTGTGCAAATAATCCAAAGATGCAGCGTGGACACTCAATTAAGGGTCAAGACCCTTACTACCCTTGGTTTAGTCTGGGGGATGATACAGGGCTAGATGAAATTCGTTTGGCCTCGCCTGTGATCATTAAGGGCGACACTATGCACTATATGTTTGAGGATAACACTGTCACAAATGGTATTCAGTATACATATAGTGTAGTTTCGTATGATATGGGTGTTGAACCACCCTATAGGGTGAATTATGTTGATATTGGAAATGGTCAATACTCAACTCAAATCGATACCAATTATTCCAACCCGGATCAATGGGCTGATCCTGATGGGTATGCTTCAATAGAAAATTCGAAGGGAACAACTGTTTTAGATAAGAACTTTGTTCAGGTGTACCCTGGTACTCAGCCTAAAGATAATGTAGACAACGTTGGTGTAGTTCCCAATCCATATATCGTAAGATCTGGGTTCTCTGAGACAGAGTTTCAAAGGAAAATTCGTTTTACCAACTTACCTAAGAGGTGTGAAATAAAAATATATACTGTTTCGGGTGAATATGTAAACACTGTTGAGCATGACGATATTGAAACGGGTAATGCGTGGTGGGATATGAGAACAATAAATAATCAAGAAGTCTCCCCGGGGTTATATATATTTTATGTTGCACAAAAGGACGATCAGGGAGAGACATTAGACTCCTCTGTAGGCAAATTTGCGATTATAAGATGAGATTGTACGTATATATATTACTTTTTAGTTTAGGCTTTTTGCAGGGTCAGTATCGAGATATACCGGAGGTTGTTACAAAGGTTGCCACTTCGGCGGCTAACTGGTTGAAGCTAGAAACTTCTGCCAGAGCGATTGGGATGGGTGGTGCTTTTGTTGCTAGTGGTCGCGGAGTATCGGGTATCCCTTACAATCCTGCGAGCATTGCTTTTATAGAGAGTCGGGAGGCTTATTTTTCATCTGTTAATTATTTAGCTGGGATACAGCATGGAGTATTTACATTTGGGGCGAAGTTGACTCCTTCTGATTATTTTGGTTTTCATATTTTTTATTTAAACAGTGGTGAGATGAAAGTTACCAATGAGTATTATCCTGATGGAACGGGTGAGAATTTCAGTGTGATTTCTATGGCCATCAGAGGTACCTACGCGCGTCGGTTAACAGATAGGCTAAAGGTAGGGATGTCGCTTAATTATATCAGGGATAAGATTTATGAAGCAGGTATGAACGCGGTCTCGTTTGATTTGGGTTCCAATTTTGATACAGGTATTTACGGGACCATATTAGGAATGAGTATTACCAATTTTGGACCTGAGGTTCAGTATAATGGTGAGTCATTGCATATTACTGTTCCTGATACGATTGATGTGGATGAGCGGGTAAGCAAAATAACAAATAAATTTCCTTTGCCTCTGGTCTTTCGTCTTGGTTTAGAGAATGAGGTCATTGGTCCAGGCAGTTCCTTCATCAAAAACACTACGCACAGTGTAAGGTTGAGTGTTGATGGGATTAAGCCAAACGATTACACAACCTACGGTAGTATGGGTGTCGAGTATGGTTGGAGGGGGATGGCTTTTTTACGGACTGGGTTACACTTAAACCATGATACTGCTGGTATGAGTTTAGGCACGGGTTTGAATGTACGCTTAGGGAGGATGGCTTTAAACGTGGACTATGCATTTGTAGACTATGATATACTAAAGGTTACTCATCAGGTCGCAATTGGACTGGCGTTCTAGTGTACAAAAAGATATTTATAATTATAGTTGGTTTAGTTTTATTTTTTCCTGGAAAATTAAAATCACAGAGCTGTCTTGCTAGTGCCGGTTCTGATACTTCTGTTTGCACTGGAGATGGGAGCCAGTATCGTGTTTATCTAGATGGAAGTCAATCATATGTTGAAAATGGTTCTGTAAATTATGAGTGGACTGTTTTAGATGATGGAATATCTATCAGTTCATCCCAATCAGATGAGGTAGATCCATATTTTAAATATCCCGATGAGTTGGAGGTTGACACTGATTTTAGGATCGAGCTGAGAGTTTGGGATGATAACGAATCCTGTGAGGATAGAGATACAATAATTGTTTCTTGCTTTGCGAATATGTGTCCTTCTGTTGAAGCGGGTGATGATCAGCAAATAAGCAGTGGTTGCAATCCTCATATTTTACTGGATGGCTCTGATACGGAAGATCCTGAGAATGATCAATTGACTTATTCTTGGACATCACTCAATGGTTATGATAGTAATATTGAAAATTCTTCACAACAAGTAGCCACCTTTAATTTTCCAGATGTTGAGGGTGACAAGGCTTTTTCATTCTTATTAACAGTTTCTGATGGAAATCACTCTGTTAGTGATATTGTAAGAATTAATTATCTTGACAATAATGCTCCTATTGCGGATGCAGGGGAAAATATTTTAACCTGCGAGTTTGAATTTGAGATAGATGGATCCCGCTCATATGATGCAGAAAGGAATGAATTATCGTATCAGTGGAGATCTATTGATGGTTTGGATATTTCTAATTCTTCATTGCCTATTGCCACAGTCCTGAGTCCACTCAACCTATCTGAGAACACTGGCTATAGGGTTTCCTTGGAAGTTAATGATGGATATTGCAGTGATCTTGATACCATCTTAATTACCATAGATGCTAATATTTGTCCTGTTGCCTATGCAGGAGAGGATGTTAGGGTTCCAAAGTATGACACCAGGTCTGTTAGCTTAAATGCTAGTGGTTCATTAGACCCGGACGGTTCTTCTTTGATTTATGAGTGGGTTTCTCCAACAGGATCAATAACTACTGAGCCAACCATATTAGTCGATGACCAAGACCCCAGTAGCAGGTACTCAGAGTACAGATATTTACTGCGTGTTATGGATTCAGAGGGGGCAGTGGATGTTGATTCCGTTAGAGTCATTTTCAGTTATTTTTCTGCGCCTGATGCTCCTGAAATTTTTGCAGTAGCCGATCATAATCGTGTTCTTGTTTCATGGGATGCCTCATCAGAGAAATCATCAGACTCGTTGACGGGTTACTTTGATTTTGAGGGGTATAGACTTTATCGATCAACAGATGGTGGAGAAACATGGGGTGGCCCTGATGATAGGTTATATGATTTTAATGGAGATCTCGTAGGGTGGCTTCCCTATGCTCAGTTTGATTTATCTTATCAAAATGATTTTAATCACTGTATTTATTCAAGCGGCTCTTGCAGTGGTGATGAGTTAATAAGAGGTACATCTATTTCTGGATTGGACCCTCTTTCTCCCAGGTTTAATCTCGGCTCAGATAGTGGTATATCTTACTCTTTTATTGATTCTAATGTTGTAGATGGGGTCGAGTATACATATACTGTTACGGCCTATGATATGGGCTTAACTCCATTTTCTATTTCATATATTCAGTCAGATTCAACTGGTTATTTTGATGCTGAAACGACATGGTCTAGCCTTAACCCAGGGAAGTTTTTTGGACCTGAGCTTTTGGCTTATTATGGTGAACCTGATCCATATGTAGATGTAGTTAATCAGGGAGAGCAAGTTGAGAGGAGGACTCCTCCATTTCTACGATACGATAATAACCCTGATCGAGGTTACCCGAGTCTTGAATCACTAAAAGGTATAGAAGGAGAAAAAAATTATATAACTGTAAATCCTGGATATACTGCGAGTAACATCAGCTTTCCCGATGAAAAAGATATAGAGGCCTTGTTTACTTCAGATTCCAATAATATTGGTACTGGTGAAAGGGATTATTTTATTGTTGATCGAACAAAAATAATTAATTCAAGATTAATGTATGAGATTCAGGCGACCCAGGGGTCTCAGGCAGTAGATGAAATGGCCTGTGAAAATCCTTACATATACGCATACGAAATTGGTGAAAATGGCAGTCTCATAAACCCGCAAACTTATTACGAGAGTGATCTATCATTGTATCAGCGTGATTCAATTATGGATCTTCCTGGCTCATTATTAGAGGGAGATGCTTATGTGGTGCCAACATATGATATTATTGCACCAGTTGGACGTTGGAGTGATCAGTTTAAAGGTATCCGGTTTCGTTATAAAAATGCACTACCTCTTGATGTTTCTTCTGTTCCTGATTTAAGCACTGATACACTCGCTTGGTCAATAAATTTGGCTGAAGATAGTTCATACTCTAGTAGTCCTGAGTTGGATAGTTTGGTTCAGTTCCTTTTCGGGTTCGCATTGAATGTTGATTTCTCTTACACAAATATTACTAGCTATAATAGAAGGCTTAACTTTGATTACAAGATTGAATTTTTTGAAGAGCCAATAGGTGACACGATAAATATCACAAACGCTAATGGTAGTGGTATTATGGGTATCCCTTTTAGGATTACCAATCTTTGGACAGGAAAAAAGGTTGGTCTTACTTCTAATGATTATGGATACAACAATAGCAATCCTCTTGATTTTGAAAATGGTGCAAGTGATTTTACTTGGACAAGGAATGAGGTGATTAAACTTAGATATGACTCGCTAAAGGTTGCGGGAACCTGGATTGAAGCATCAAACTACGAGTTGCAGCTTAACTGGATATGGGGCAGACAAGGGTTTAACACAAACAGCACTAATTTTGATCCAAACAAAGAATATTTCTCAGGCGACACTGTTAATTACAAACAGATGCTTTGGCATGCAGCGGCTGAGGTGCCCTTCGGAACAGTTCCCGAGCCTAGAACTGTTGATGCTGATAATCCTTGGGTCCCCGCTTACCCTTGGGGGCTTTTTAAGGGTTTGCAATTAATTATAAAACCACAAAAATTTTTCGTAGATGGTGATAAATGGGAATCTGATATGAGAATATTAGGTCAGGTAAATGATGTAGTCGATTCGACTCTTTCTTTAATTAGTGTTGTGCCCAATCCGTATATGGTTCGCTCTAGGTTTAACGAAACTTCCTCAGAGCGACGAATTAGATTTACGCGATTGCCACAAAAGTGTCAGATTACCGTTTATACTGTTTCGGGTGAGTTGGTAACTTCATTTATACATGAGAGTCAGTATGATAGTAATGCATGGTGGGATTTAACAAATGGAAAGGGTGCTCTAGTTGGGCCGGGTCTCTATATCTATATTGTTGAGACAGAAAATAAAAAAGAAGCAATTGGCAAATTTGCGATTATAAGATGAGATTGTACGTATATATATTACTTTTTAGTTTAGGCTTTTTGCAGGGTCAGTATCGAGATATACCGGAGGTTGTTACAAAGGTTGCCACTTCGGCGGCTAACTGGTTGAAGCTAGAAACTTCTGCCAGAGCGATTGGGATGGGTGGTGCTTTTGTTGCTAGTGGTCGCGGAGTATCGGGTATCCCTTACAATCCTGCGAGCATTGCTTTTATAGAGAGTCGGGAGGCTTATTTTTCATCTGTTAATTATTTAGCTGGGATACAGCATGGAGTATTTACATTTGGGGCGAAGTTGACTCCTTCTGATTATTTTGGTTTTCATATTTTTTATTTAAACAGTGGTGAGATGAAAGTTACCAATGAGTATTATCCTGATGGAACGGGTGAGAATTTCAGTGTGATTTCTATGGCCATCAGAGGTACCTACGCGCGTCGGTTAACAGATAGGCTAAAGGTAGGGATGTCGCTTAATTATATCAGGGATAAGATTTATGAAGCAGGTATGAACGCGGTCTCGTTTGATTTGGGTTCCAATTTTGATACAGGTATTTACGGGACCATATTAGGAATGAGTATTACCAATTTTGGACCTGAGGTTCAGTATAATGGTGAGTCATTGCATATTACTGTTCCTGATACGATTGATGTGGATGAGCGGGTAAGCAAAATAACAAATAAATTTCCTTTGCCT
The DNA here is from genome assembly GCA_964343085.1 of uncultured bacterium. Classification (GTDB taxonomy): domain Bacteria; phylum Fidelibacterota; class Marinisomatia; order Marinisomatales; family UBA1611; genus CAZLPW01. Next base: position 6,024 of record CAYFIF010000040.1, read on the forward strand.
CTGGTCTTTCGTCTTGGTTTAGAGAATGAGGTCATTGGTCCAGGCAGTTCCTTCATCAAAAACACTACGCACAGTGTAAGGTTGAGTGTTGATGGGATTAAGCCAAACGATTACACAACCTACGGTAGTATGGGTGTCGAGTATGGTTGGAGGGGGATGGCTTTTTTACGGACTGGGTTACACTTAAACCATGATACTGCTGGTATGAGTTTAGGCACGGGTTTGAATGTACGCTTAGGGAGGATGGCTTTAAACGTGGACTATGCATTTGTAGACTATGATATACTAAAGGTTACTCATCAGGTCGCAATTGGACTGGCGTTCTAGCTATATCCTGAATCACCTTGCCTTAAAGGGTAAATAAAGATTATCTTCTCAGTTCATATAAATTAATCTTTATTGTTTCTATAAATTAATCTGGAGAAAGAGAATGAGAAAAATAGCGTTAATATGTTTTTTATCTTCTTACATATTTGCACAGGAGTATACATCCTCGTTTACAAGTACACTGATAGATTCCTCTAAGAATGGATATGGCTCTCTTGGTATATATGTAAGCCCCCTATCATATTCAGAGGATGAAAATCTTTGGTTGGCAGTATACAGGCAGTGGCAAGGAGCGAATGCCTCTTCTGGCTATATTGGATCTGCCCAAATATCTCATGATGATCTTCTAGATGGTGAGCCATGGTTTACTGAACAAAAATTGAATGAATGCTATCCTGGCGGTACATTGTGCGATGGAGATCTTCCAACAGCAAGCACCGAGTCTACAGGGCGCTATCCTAGTGCTGCGTTTGCTGGAAGCGATCGCCCTATCGCATTGTGGAATGAGTACACAGATCCAACCTATGGTGGTGGTAATTATGGGGGCTACCCTGTTTATTCTTCTGACACAGATATTGATGCGGAATTTTCTGATTGGGTCACTCCATTTAGTGTAAATAATGGTTGTGCGAGCCTTCCTTGTGACCCTGCAGATCTGTGGAATGGTAATGTTCTTATAAATAATGGTGCTGCAGGTGGCCCAAAATTTTCAGGAATATATGCAGGCTGGGGCTCATCTCCTGCAGGAAAACATTATTTGGTTACCAGCTCTTTTTATGCGAACGGGTACTTTTTGATGAACGACCCCGTAGAAGTTGCAGATGATTTATTGACTGTTGATGGGATCAACACACTTTGGATGGGTGAAAATTATGCAACCACCCCAGTTCATAGCATCAACCAAGATGGCGTTGGCTATTTTGTGCAAACCGGATACCATAATGATAGTGTGCTGGTTGAATCTCCTCAGACCACAGGCCAGTGTATGCTGATTAAAAAAACAACCGACTATGGAGACAATTGGACTAATGATGAAGGTTTTATGAACACAGGGTACACTTTTTTAACCGATCAAGCTAAGCAAAGGCTAAGCGATTCATTATTTACTCTTTGGACGGAAGAAGAGAATGAGTATGTCTATCACTATGGAGACACTATACAGTTTACTGGTGATACCTTAGAAAATGGAGACCCATTCTATCACTATGTTACGCCTGGCATGTGGTTTGCGGGGTATAACTTTGGAATGGTCACAGATAACAGTGGAGGACTTCATGTTCTTCTACATAATATTGTGTTCATTTGCAAAGACCTTGATGGCGGATGTGACGATGCAGATGGCGATGGGGAGGCAGATTCAACATTCCTCTGGTTTGGAGCCAATTCTGGAAGCGGGATCTACCACCTCTACAGCCCTGACCCAACAGAGGGAGTAGACAATTGGGAGGCTACATTAGTCCATGATCTTTCCTTCGAGTACACATCTGATTGGTATAATGGCGAAATTTTTGCCAGTCACGATGGTGTAGATGATTGGTATTACACCATGTGGTCTCTGGTACCTCGAATTGCAGTTAGTTCAGAGGAAGGTAGTGAGGTCATGTGGTATGCACTATCAGCAGTATCTGACTACGAGTATGATGTTGACCTTGGAACTGGGACAGACTCTGCGGAGGTCGTCACAGATCTTGATCTTTTTGTTGCAAAATCTATAGACAACGGGCGATCTTGGACGGAGCCAGAGCAGATCACAGAGACTCTAGGTCCAGAGGGTGCTAGAACTCCTGAGATTCATGTGCATCTTTCAAACCAGTCTACGGATGACTTTGTTGGTGTTTATTACAATATACCTGACTATGCTTATGGTAGTACTACAGGCGATCTTCAGTGGGCAGATTACAAACAGTGGATCTATGCCGGAGTCTATATGAATGATTTAGGTTCTGATCAGACTGTTTCTGTTGATGATAATGTTAGTGCACCAACCAAATTTAGTTTAAGTAAAAATTATCCTAATCCTTTTAACCCAGTTACAAATATCGACTATGAAATTTCTAAGTCTGCGCATATAGCATTGGATTTGTATGATATTGCTGGGAAACATGTCAAGACTTTGATTAATGAACAAAAGCCTGCTGGTTCTCATCAGTTTGTGCTTGATGCTGAGCGACTTTCAAGTGGTGTATATTTTTACACTATGGTGGCTAATGGTATTACCAAAACTGAAAAATTTGTTCTAATGAAATAGTCAATATATAAAGGTAAAATATTTAACAACGAGCCTTTGCATATCAGAGGCTCGTTTTATTTAATTTTGAAATAATGAGGAGAAATAAGAGATGCGATTTATATTTTACATGGCTTTGGTAGTTCAACTCGCTAGTGCCAAAGATATAAAAAGAAAAATTTTTAATCATAGGGAAATTCAAAATATTCCTATTGCAGCTGAAGCTGTCTCAGATCATGCTGATAATCCAACCCCGCGATCTACAAGAGATGATACAACAACTGTTTTTGTAGAAGATTTTGAGGGCGATTTAGATGGTTGGGAGCTTGCAAATGGTTGGGAGTTTACAAGCGGTGATTATTTTAGTCCTTCAACTAGTCTTAGATTTGATGATGATAATTTTGGAACCTATGAGAGTGCCCTATCTCCAGTTTATCTGCTTCCGGCTGTTGATCCAACTTTTGAGAGTCTTCACTTTAGTTTTGCAGTCTTTTGTGATCTTCCAGACTTTAATGGTACCGATCCCGATTCAGGATATCTAGATGATTACTACTCTGTATCGGTTGCGGATATGGATAACATACCCTGGAACAGCGGTTCCTGGAGTGCTTATGAGGGGAACTCTTATTATTGTGGAGTTGAAGGCGGTGGCTATTTAGATGATTGGCTACAATTCCTAGATACTCCAGAGATACCTATAAGTTCAGCGGGCTATACCCTGACCACGATGATGAAATGGGGCATAGAAAATCCAGCAGGTGCATCCGTAGATGGCTCATGCACTGATGGATGGGACGCTGCTAATGTACGTATCTCAAGTGATGGTGGCCAGACATGGAGTCTACTGGTTGGTGATGATGCCTATGATTTTAATTACGGTTTCGGGTGGATATGGAATGATGGTGAATATGATTGTGGAGGTTCACTGGAAAACCTTGCAGCAGGATGGGGTGGACAGGCTGACTGGCACCAAGTTACATTTGATCTGAGCGACTACGCTGGTGAAACAGTTATTATACGCTATGCCTTTGGTTCTGACCCAGCGTATTCTACTCCAGATGATAATACATTGACGGGACTTCAGTTGGACAATATACAGGTCACCGATGCAAATAATGTTAGTGTGTTTTTAGCTGATGCAGATGATAATGATGAAATGACTCCCGCGGGTCTTTTGTGGGAAGATGTCTTATACGAGTGGGGTAATCCTGAGGGCGTGGACAACGATGGAGATGGAGAGCTCGACTACCACGTTGGTGCAGATGGTTGGGATATTCTTGGTCCGGGTGATCCTCAATCTTGGATGGGCAATGTTGACATGAATTTGACCTCAATGCAGGGACACAATATTAGATTTAAGATAACCGGGAGAGCGGATGATAACCACGATGGTGGAAATGGTACCGGCCTTCACATTGATGATATTCATGTTTGGAAAGTTGCACAAAATCTTTTACCAATAGTACAAAATGTTAATGGCGAGCAGATCTTTGATGGTTCAATTTTAGTTAATTGGGATCCTATTACCAGCGAGTCCTATGATAATGATGAAATATCATTCAATGATGGTACGTTTGAGGCTCCAATGTATATGGCATCTGGGCAGATGGTAATGGGAACTCATTTCCCTATGCCATACGGCACAGAGTCAATAGTTTTAAATAGTGCTATGGTTTATGGTATGAGCGACGGTACTACTCCGCTCTATGGTCCGACAACATTATATGGTTTTGTTATGACGCCTACTGGTCCTGCGACTACACCCATGTATCAACAGGAAATTACCACCGCAGCTGGCTGGAACACGTTTGATGTAAACTGGGAATTTCCTGGTTCATTTTTTATTGGGATTCTTGCGACAACAACAATCGGAGTCGGTATTGATGTTGACGCAACGCCAAGCTCAAACTCATGGGCAAATCTAACAGGCTGGGAGCCCTGGTTGGATATCGCGAATGCCTATGCATTGCCTGATGGAGAATTTGGAATTCGTGCAAATGTTACCACTACCGGAGGATTTCAAGATCCAGCATATAATGTATATAGGAGTATGAATGGTGGTGGATTTAATTTGATGTTTAATGGAGCGGGAATTGTTGAAAATGCTTATGTTGATAATTTGATTAGTTTTGGTAATGAATATTGCTACAAAATAACGGGTGTTTTTGATGGTGCAGAGAGTGACTTTTCTGAGGTAGTGTGTGTTAATCCAGAGGCCCAGACTATTTACGAGATGTCTTATGATGATGGCTCTGGTGAGACAAGTACAAATGCGGGTGGAAATAATTATTTAGCTGTTAAGTTTACTCCCAATAGTTATCCCGTAGATATTTACAGAGCATCATTCTATACGGTTGGTTCAGATCTTGGTTTTGGCTGGGTTAATGTTTGGGATGATGATGGTGAAGATGGTTTGCCGGGGACACTTCTTATCGAGAATATACCGATTAATTTTTCACCTGGAGATTGGACACCTGTTCCACTTAGTTCGTATGGCGCGGTCATAAGTGATGGTAGTTTTTATGTGGGCTGGTGGGAAACTCCAGATACCCCGCCAGTTGGAGTTGATACTGACTCACCTGCTGATAATAGTTATATAGATTTAGGAATTGGACTTGGTTGGGAACCCTTTTCAAACTATTTTAGTGGAGCTCTTATGATCAGAGTGGAGGTTGATTCTGCTGGTTCTGCTATGGATGTTGATGATCTTGATAATACTGTTCCCTCTGAGTTTGCGCTTAGACAGAACTATCCAAATCCGTTTAACCCAAAAACAACAATAGAGTTTGATCTCGCAGGTGATGCCTATACAGAGCTCGTTATATATGATATCCATGGGCGGTTGGTTGAGTCTATTGTTAATGAATTACTTTCTGCGGGACGTTACCGATTTGGCTTTGATGCTTCTGGGTTATCTTCTGGTATGTATTTTTATACAATTAGTGCCAAGGATAAATCAAATGATAATGTTTATTTTAATACTAAGAAATTGGTACTAATGAAATAGATGTAGTAAAAGAGTTTACCCATATGCTTAATTCTTCTGATAGATGCTCAGGATTAAAGATTTTTTTACATTTAGTTATCTATTTGATTCTTTTTGTTTATAATATAGAAGCTGCCGAAGAAAATAGATTACCTTGTTTAACTCCTGCCCCAGATATCGAGGAGGTGGAATATACATATGATCAGTTTAATGAATATAAGCGTAACAATCAGAGTAGTCGAGATACATATCCGGTTCATATTTATGTCGCCTGGCATGTAATATACAATTCAAGCAATGCTGGCTATATAAGTTTAAATCTGATTAACAATACTATAGATGCAATAAACGAGGAATACAACCAGCATGAAATTCATTTCACTCTAGACACGGTGACATATCATCAGAATGATGACTGGTGGGGAACTTTTTCAGGCTCAGGGCAGGATCCTGATGAGCAGGAAATGAGGTCAAGCACCTACATAGATCCTGCTCATTATTACAATGTTTGGTCTACAAATCTTAGTGGAACGGGTGCTTGCGCCTGGAACTATTTTCCTAATACCGGAGAAAACAGCTACTGGCAGGGTACCACGGTGCACATCAGTTGTATAGATGGTCCTACTATGATACATGAGTTGGGCCACTATTTTTATTTGTTTCATACTTTTCAATCGGGATGCAACAATCCTGGTGATGCTGTAGATGATACACCCTTTCATACCGATCTAAATGGGAGCTACCCCTGCAGTCCGACAGTAGATACATGTCCCAACGATGATGGTTATGATCCTGTAAATAACCATATGAACTATAGTTCCTGCCGATATGAGTTCTCTCCCGGTCAGGTTGAGAGGGCATTTTGGGCAATTGAAAATTACCACCCTAGCCTATTAGAAAATAATTTTAATTATCCAAATTTATATGCTAGTGAATTCAGTTTCCAGTTTCCAAATGATGAAAGCTCTGATGGGGACCCTGTATTTAATCCGGGTGAATTTGCCATGGTGCGTTTTAACCTAGGCAATAATCTTGGTGCGGCAGCGGGTGATATTGTTGCTACTCTTAGGACAGAGGATGACAGACTAACAATAATAGACAGTGTTATTATTTTTGATGATTCGCTTATGGCAGGGCAGAATTCTATATCATACTTTGACTGGTTTGAGATTGAGGCGGCTGAAGATGCGCAGTTGGGTCAGATTCCTTG
>CAYFIF010000041.1:0-12679 GCA_964343085.1 uncultured bacterium
GAGATGATGGGTAGATAACTGACTCACACATTGAGATGCTATTTTTTGAAAGTTTGGGTAGATTTGTATATGCGTAGATATTTTTTATTGCTATTTTTTAATGTATTATTGTTTTTCGGCGGATGTGAGGAATTTGGGCAAACTGATTGTGATGGTAATAGCACAATACAATTATTTGATGAATGTTATTCTATTGAAAATACCATAGAATTAAATTTATTTTTCAGAAACTACACATCTATACCTATTGAAATAAAAGGCTTAATAAACCTTTCAAAATTATCCGTAAGTGGTAGGATTGCAGGAGGCATTCCTGTTTGGATTGGGGATATGACAAGTCTCACTCATTTAACAATAGGTGGTTCAGAAGGTGGAATTCCAGCAGAAATTGGTAATTTGACTAACTTAACTCATTTAGTAATAACTGGAAGTGGGTTATCGGGTGAAATTCCACCAGAGATAGGCAACTTAGTCAGCTTAACTTATTTAGAATTAACTGAGAGTGGATTATCAGGTGAAATTCCGCCAGAGATTGGTAACTTAGTCAATTTAAGTCAATTAATATTATCTTATAATCAACTTTCGGGTGGAATTCCAGCAGAAATAGGAAATCTAAACAATTTGATACATTTAAATTTAAGGTCTAACCAGTTAGCAGGCACAATCCCTGAAGTTTTATGTTCATTTTTAAGTCCTACATTTACTGAATACCAAAATTCCTATATAGGAGGATCATATAAAGATTTTCAATTCGACTTAAATAGTTTGTGTCCTCCCTACCCATTTTGTATTGATACAACTTGGATTGAACAACAATGGGGTTTTAATTTTTTAAATCACTATGTGGGACAACAAGATACAACCAACTGTGATTAAATAATCTTTTCTTTAATTAACATCTTCCCCCTGTCCCACACACCCATTAGTGGGGTTTTTTGTTTGCGAGATGATGGGTAGATTTCGATATGAATAAAAACATCACATATTACATTAATCGGAATATTTTAATGAAAACGAAAATTGCTTACATATTGATAATCACACTATTTATTATTGATGGCTGTGGTCATAAAAAAGAACAACGTTCAGATATATTAAGACAGAAAGAATTATCATTAAGTAGTGGTAATTACAGTGTTAATTTATCAGAATCTAAGTTAATCTGGACAGGCAAACAGGTATCAACAAAGCAACATAAAGGTACAATAAACGTAAAGAAAGGTGATTTTATAATCAGTGATAATGGGTTAATTAGCGGTGCATTTGAAATAGATATGCTTTCTATAAATACAACTGACCTTCAGGGAAGAGGTAAAGATAAATTAGATGAGCATTTAAAAAGTTCTGATTTTTTTGATGTGGTCCAGTACCCGGTTGCTTATTTGAAATTTCAAGGAGCTCAAAAAGAAAATTCAAATGGGAAATTAAAGTTTGATGGGGAATTGACCATTAAAAACATTACACATCCGATATCATTTTACTCAAAAATTAACAAATTTAATGGGAAAATAAGTGCGGATGCAGAGGTTGTATTCGATCGCTCTTTATATAATGTAAAATATGGTTCTGGGAAGTTTTTTAGTGATTTAGGAGATAGGTTAATATATGATGAAATCAGTATTAATGTGTTTGTCGTTACCATCTAAGATTATTTTATTTGGACTACGATAGCTAGGTTGTAGTGAAATGATAGATTTAACAAAAATAAATTTAAATGGCTTGTAACTATATAAATGTCAGCATTTGAGTTTGTAGCAGTATTATTTTCTGTAATAGTTGGGCTTGCTATTTCCCACCTTTTGAGTGCAGCCTCTGAACTCATAGAAGTTCATTCTCGTGTAAAAACATATTGGGTTAATACGACATGGTTAATAACCGTTTTTATTTGGGATATCTTTACTTGGTGGGGGATGTGGGAACTAAATAATCTTGTGTGGAATTATCCTTCTTTTTTTCTTATAGTAGTTAATCTAAGTGGTATTTATTTTATGACTACACTGGTTCTTCCTCAGCCTAGTGAATCTGGCAAAATTGATTTAGAAAAACATTTTTTTTTAGTCCATAGAATATTTTTTATAATTACTGCATATAATTTTGCTTCGATTATATTGATAAATCATTTTCTATTTTTCAAGCCACTCATTTCTCCTTTCACCATTATGCCTTTTCTTTTGACATTCCTTTCACTTTATGGAGCAGTAACGAAGTCGCGCCGTTATCATGGGTTTTTATCAGTTTTTACTTTTATATCTCTAATTATATTTATGTCTCTTGATGTAACTACAATAAAATAAATATTTAATCAATTAAACAATATCTAACACATATTCTAATTGTATGATAAAAGTTAAATTTTGATATGGATTCTATTAACTATATCTGGAGGTATTTTTTATTAATATTTGCTTTTCAATTTATTTATGCGGAAAATAATGGAATAGACTTATTCCAAATAGGTGCACACCTGCCTACCAAATCTGATATTCGAAGAAACTGTCTTTCTAAGCATGAAAAACAATATATTATGGAAAATATGCTAGACATAGAGCTTGAAAATACTAGGGATACAGTATTGTTTCGTTCTCCGGTTGGTAATGGTGGAATGATGAATGGTGATAAACAATTTATTACGAACTATGTAGATCAGAATCCATCATATGGTTGGATTGAAGATTATAGTTGCTATTTTATTACGTATGATGGTCATTGGGGTACTGATATAGCTATCAGTGGATTTTATAATATGGATGAAATGACAACTCCAATTTTGGCAGCTGCGGCAGGTATTGTGACATACACTCATGATGGTGAGTTTGATCGTTGGACATATTGGAATAATTCTGCAATTAGTAATGCGGTTGGATTAATTCATAGTAATGGGATGTATACATTTTATCTTCATATGAAAAAGAATTCCGTAGCTGTATCATTAGGTGATACTGTCGAAGTTGGAGATACCTTAGGCTTTGTTGGTAGTTCTGGATTTTCTGATGGTCCCCATCTTCATTTTGAGGTCAATAATGCAAATTGGAATTTAATTGATCCATGGGAAGGTGAATGTAATTTGGGGGTTAGTCGCTGGGAAGATCAAATACCTTTTATAGGTGATTCATCTGCTTATACTCAGCGAATATTTCGATATTTGAATACTGCTTATCCTGCACAAAGCGATGATGAATTCAACCATATTGTTGGAGAAAATATTCCTTCGTTAACTCATATTAACCCTGGTGAAGATTACATGTCTTTGGTTGCAGTCAGAAATCTTTATAGCACTGATACATTAACTTGGGAGTGGTATAAAGATGGTTTGTTTATGGATAAAATTTCTTTTGTCCCTGGACAAACACAATGGTGGTATCAAGGTGCACCATATTATGCCACTTCATATTGGTGGATTAATATTACTTGGTTTACTGAAGATGAAAATGTAGGTGTGTGGAATGAAAAAGTTTACATTAATAATACGCTAGTTGGAGAAAAATCTTTTATATGTAATTCTCAGCCTAATCAGATACCAATGGTAGCATCTAATGAATACGATGTTGAATTAGGTCAAACTGTAACTGGTGAATTTATTTTAAATGATGATGGTGAAGCTTTTTGGTTTAATCTTGATTCAGAACCAGCTAATGGTGGATTGGTAGAGATTTTTGGTGGTAGGAGACGAAAGTTTAATTATACTGCGCCTGTGGATTTTATTGGTGCTGACTACATTGGTATCTCTGCTACGGACGATCGTGGGGTAACTGGTCCAGTTTCCTACATTATATTTAATATTGGAGGAATTGGTTTAACAAATATGAGGGTCGAGCCGTCCTATGTTAAAATTCAAGAAAACAGTGTGGATATTTCTGCTAATTTGATAGGTCAAAGTGAAAATATTGAGGTGAAGGCAATTATATTTGACCAAATTGATAATGTGAGTATTGATGTAATGTTATCTCAAATTGATGGGCAGTGGTTGGCAAGTTATACGCCTGAAGTGGAATCATTCTTTTCAGTAGATCTCAAATTAATTAATAATGATATTGCAGATACAATTTTGTATCAAGGTGTAGGTAATTTTACTTCAGTTGGACCACTAAATATTTTATTCAATGATACTTTATCTGGTGAATTGGGAAGCAGTGTGATTTCAGAATATTCAATCCAAAATAACAGTGATTTGTTAAGTGTCCCAGAAGTATCGGTTTTTTTCATTCCTGAGGATGAGGACTGTATTAGCAATTACAATTCTGGAATTACGCATTTCGGAGGTATTGGTCCAGGTGAAACAATTTCTTCTAGCCCTGCATTTTTTGTTGCACTTATAACGGATGAGTGCGAAAATATGTTTTTAGAATTCAAAGCAATTATTCAATCCAATCAAATTGAATATTGGATTGAGGATTTTGAAGTACAATTACCTACACTCAGTATAAAAAACAATAGTATGAGTCCAAAAATATATTCGTTGCAAAATGCCTACCCAAATCCATTTAATCCAGTTACAACTTTACGCTATGATTTACCAAAAGCTTCTATTGTTAGTTTGACCATATATGATTTGAATGGGGGAGTAGTAAAAAATTTGGTAAATAATTGGCAAAATGCTGGATATAAATCTATTAGATGGAATGCCACAAATAATGAGGATAAACATGTCTCAGCTGGACTTTATCTTTGTGTAATGGAAACAAATGGATTTAGGCAATCCAAGAAATTAGTTTTGTTAAAATAATTTTTTTAAAAGAATAAGAGAGGCCCTATGTTTTTTATAAAAACATTGATAATTATATAAAACATCTATGAGAAAAAATTACCAAAAAAATATTTTTTTAGATTCTGAAGGGGATAATTGGTTTGATAGAAATAAAAACACCATTCATGAAAATGTAAAAATTGGGATTGATTTTTTTATATCATTTGTAAATAAAAAAAATAAAATTCTTGAAATAGGCTGTTCGGATGGGAAGAATTTGAACTATTTATCTGAAAAGCTACCGCACTACGAATTAGATTTATATGGTATTGATCCATCTAAAAAAGCAATTGAATCGGGTAAACAAAATTACCGAAAGATTGATCTAAAGGTAGGTACATCTGACCAACTTAAATATGGGGATAAATTCTTTGATCTAATAATCTGTGGATTTTTTTTATATCTAGTTGATAGAAATCTGATTTTTAAAACAGTGTCTGAAATTGATCGGATCTTAAAAGAAGGAGGATACTTAATTATAGTTGATTTTGATGTTCCAACTCCCTTTAGTAATGACTATAAACATTATAAAGGTGTACAAAGTTATAAAAATGATTATTCAAAATTTTTTATTGGTGGAGGTCATTATACATTAATAGGGAAAAAACAATTTTCTCATGAAAATAAAGACTCCTTTCATCAATCTATTAATGAGAGGATTTCGTCGGCAATTCTATACAAAGAATTAATCAAAAATATATATTGATTTATGGGTTTGGGGTTGGTTATTTATTTACTGCGGTTGGATCTATTTTACTATAATCCAATGTAATGGATATGAGTGATGAAAGTTGATGTTAAACTTATGCTAATATTTAGCTATACTCCTTAATAAATTGGTGGATATATTTATCGGTGGGTTTTTAATTGAAAATTCTAAAGGGTCGCTTTGTTAATTCTACTTTATCAAGTGAATAACCCGATTTATATTGTTTATATGCTGCCGCTAAACCAGGGATTGAAAAAGCAAATATGCCAATTAAATACCAATACCAAGGAGCAACAAGTGCAGTTGGATAAAAAGATCTAAGTATTAAGGCAAGAAAGAATCCAACCCCTGCATTAATGTTCATTGTTGATTGAGTGTAGGTAGTATTTTTAAAATTGCCGTAAAACATCTTCTCTCCTTTATAAGAATGTTTGACTATAGGATTAAATATAGAATCAGGAGTCTATTAATGTAAGAAGTGATTTTTTACGGTAGTAATAGGCTAATTCTATTTTTTTTGGCTCAAAGCTCCACCAAAAATAAACATAAATACTTACCGCTATGGCAAAAAATATCATGAGGTAGATTGTCCAGCGAAATAATTTATCCATCTGATCTTATATTCCAAATATACTAATATTATGAATTCAAAGTATTTTTTGTTATGGTAGATATAAAAAATTCTCAATTACAAAAATTCTTCTTTTTCAATTTTTATATCATGGCTAACATTTGAGATGAAAATTACATTAATATTAACAGTTATTGGTTCTCTAACAGGATTTGCGTATGCTTCGATTTTAGGCTGTGATTCTGCATGCTCAATTGTTTCTTCATCTCTAAATACTACTGTCTATGGTGCCTTTGCAGGTCTGGTTATAGCCTTTCCAATAAATAAAAAATTTAAGAAAAAGTAATATTTTAATAACTATACTTTCTTGATATAGATTTCTCATTATTCTTGGGTCTTTTTCCCAATATAATGGGCATTTTAAGTTTGCGTTATTCTAGTTGTATTCATAGATGAATAAATATACCTTAATTTTTTTTCTGGTTCTTTGGTCTTGTGAAGATGATAACAATATCGGGTCTGCTAATCTAAGTGGCTTAGGTAATAATGATTGTGGAATAGAATCCACCTTCATAAGAGAATTAGATAATATTGATAGTTTGGGAAATGCTTCAAGCAGTGATTTAAAAATGATAGATGATTGCAGTTATATTGCTGTAGGCGACAGATCTAGCAGACCATGGATTACAAAATTCAATGAACTTGGAGAAGAAATCTGGAGCAAGACTTTTGATGAGATTCCTATTCCTCAAGGGAATTATGGTGCAGGCCTTATATATGCTACTGCAGTAGATAAAACGAACGATGGGGGATATGTAATATCCTGCGCTACTACAAGTAACCATCCAAGCTATAATGCTACGGGACGTATTATAAAAGTTGACTCTTTAGGTGAGACAGAGTGGATCAGAAAATTTCCAACCAGTAGACCATATCATGGAAGAGACGTGATACAGACCATGGAGGGAGATTACATTGTGGTTGGGAGTTGGTATACTACCTCTGCAGTTACAAATGAGAAATCAGCCTTTATGGCTAGGTACGATGTGGATGGTAATCTAATATGGATCCAGCGATATGGGGGTGAGTGTGATGAGGATGAGTTTCAAGCCGTAATCCAAAAACCTGATGGAGGTTTCGTTGCGGTCGGAAAATTTGAACACGAGAGTTCTGACTATAATTGTGACTTCTATGGCTACACTGATCTATGGTTTGTTAGCACGGACAGTGAAGGACAAGTGTTGCAGGAGAGTAAAATTGGAGAATCTTACTGGGAGTCTGCCTGGGACATTGTTGACATCGGTGATGGTACCTATGGTGTAGTAGGAAGAAGAAGACACCAAAAAAGAAAACCCTCCAATGCTTGGTATCTTAGAATGGATGGATCAGGCGCGGTTATTTCACAGTGGCATGAACCTGATTATATTAATAGCTCAGGGAGAAATGATGGTTTGTATAATCTCATTCTTTTGCCTGGTGGAGAGACCGCAGTCGCATTAGGATATAAAGATGATGGAAATGGAGATAGTCAATATCTTTGGGCATTCAATGCAAGAACAAGTGAGGAGATTTGGAATGCTAATTATAATGAGCCTGGAAGAGGATTCTCATTAGGCATGTCCAAAGCCCATGATGGTGGAATTATATTCTTTGGGAAAAAAGATAACGGAAGACTAAAAATCTTTAAAACTGATGAAAGTGGATTAATCTTCTAGGTTTCATTTCTTTATTTTATGAACTAATAGCAGAGCCAAAGAATCAAAGTAAGAATTAAATTTAAAATTTTGACTTCTTATAAAATTATTTACTATCTATTGTTTATCTTTTTAGTTCTATTTTTTATTTCACCTCCTCTATATGCTCAGACATTCTCAATAATGTCTTATAATATTCGTTATGATAATACCTGGGACAAAGAAAACAGCTGGATATTAAGGAAAAATGAAGTTAAGCAAGTATTTTTAAAATATGCTCCATCTATTATAGGTGTTCAGGAAGGGTTATTCAACCAAGTTGAATACATAGACAGTTGCCTTATAGATTATGATTACATAGGGGTCGGAAGAGATGATGGTAAGGAGCAAGGAGAATTTTGTCCTATTTATTTTGATACAACTCGGTATACTTTAGAAAAAAATTCTACATTTTGGCTTTCTGAAAATCCAGATACTGTATCTATTGGCTGGGACGCCGCCCTTGAGAGAATATGTACCTATGGTTTGTTTAAGGATAGAAAAACCAAGGAACATCTTTGGGTTTTTAATACTCATTTTGATCACATGGGTGTGATCTCAAGAGAAAAATCATCCGGCTTGATCCTAGACAAGATTAAAACAGTTAATCATCAATATTTTCCAATTGTGCTAATGGGGGATTTTAATTCAGCTCCTAATAGTCCTCCTATAGCCAAATTAAAAACATTATTGTTTGATGGAGCAGATATTTCTTTAAAAAAATTAAAAGGCCCTATAGGAACATATAATGGATTTAAAATAGATATGCCTATAGAAAAAAGGATCGATTATATTTTTTTTAAAGATTTAAAAATTTTATCGTATACACACATTGATGATAGATTGAATAATGGTAGACATATTTCGGATCATTTGCCTGTAATGATTGAGATTTATGAATAATTTATAAAAAAATAGTTGCAAACTATTTTTGGATTTTAGTCAGTTAAAAAGTAATTCATTTATAGAGTTTTTTATTTTGGTTAGACGGGCTAATTTTTATGGTTAACAATTATATGAGGCTAATTATGATAAAATTAATTCCATTAATATTACTTTTAATAGGTTGTAGTGGTGCTGTTGATTCTATGGTTCAATCAAGGCTCCAGGCTATTTCTCAGGCATATGTTAATGAAGATGTTGATTTTCTTGTAAATAATGTGTCTGAAAATTTTGTTCGACATATCCCCAACAATATAAAAATCAATGGGAAAAGTGAATATAGAGACTATTTGGTAGATTTTTTCGAATCTAATGATAATATAAAAATTGATATGCTTGACTATGTGACAGATGGCAATAAAGCGGCCGTAAGATGGAAATATACATCTGATGCAGTTAAAAAGTCTAAATACTCAGATATTGATCTTAGTGGAACTAAAATAGAATTATATGGAATGGATATGTTTTATCTTTCGGGTACAAAAACAGCCGAAGATTTTGCTTCTTGGGATAATCTTAAAATGGCTCGGGATGCAGGATATAAGGTTTATAAAGAAGGCGCATTTTACAGAGTAACGACTTATAATTTTGATTCAAATAAATTTGATGATATGCTGGAATATGGAAACAGCATCAAAGATGAAGTAAAAGCAATCGAAGGATTAAATTTTGGGCATATCTGTAGAACTGGTGAAAATAGCGCAACAATTGTTGCTCAATATACTAATGAGAAAGCGATGAATGATGCTACACCGAAATTTCGTGAAATAATGGGTGGGATGAGAAAGTTTTTTACCTCTCCGCCTAATCCAGTAGGTGCTGAAATCATTTGGAAGAGTGACGATTAGTAGTAGTTTGACCACAGTAGAATACAAAAACCTTCATATTGATGGGGGTTTTTGTTTTTTTTAAAGCTTTAAGCTATGTATAATTAAATTATGTTGAAAAATATTATGATTACATGTTTTATCTGGGTAGCATTTTTTATCCAAGCTGGATGTTACCCGGTGTCACATATAGTTGTAGGCGAGACTAGAGAACCAATAGACTTTAGTAAAGTTGGGGTCTATATAGACTATCCCGATAGTTTTGAAAAAATAGCTATTATTGAAGCAGGTAGTGGTTTAGCTTTAAAAGACTTATCAATTGAATTTACGCATCAACAAAAGACTGATAAGGCATTAGAAAGATTAAAAGTCGAAGCAGCTTCGTTAGGAGCAAATGGGATTGTAATTGAAAACTTATCCACGCAAACAAAAAAACATTTTCATCTCTCTGAGGATAGCGATGGAGAAATAAATGCATCAACCCGAAATGAAATACAAAAAGAACTCAAAGCAATTGCAATATTTGTTAAATGAAAAAATTTAATGAATTATATATTTAACCTCACATGTGTGAGGTTTTTTGTTTTTAGCATAATAGGTCGATTCTAAGGTGAGTGTAGAATTAGGATTTGAAACGATTGGAAACGCAACTTGTACAGTTTTTGATGAAGGTAAACCAATCTTAACTACAGATCCTTGGATTGAAGATTTTCCCTATTTTGGAAGTTGGAAACATAGATATCATATACCGAAACAACAAAAATCAAACGTATATAACTCAAAATATATTTGGATATCTCATGGACACCCTGATCATTTAGATTTGAAATCACTAAACAAATTTATAGATTTTAAAATTTTAGTTTCAGAACACTATGATAATAGAATCTATAATGATTTAAAAAAATTGAATTACCCTGTCAAATTACTTTATTCAAATCAAGCGGTAAGATTATCAAAGAATATTTCAATTAAATGTTTTCCTGATTGGAACCTAGATACTGTCTTGATAATTAATATTAAAGGGGAAGATTTAATTGTGAATATTAACGATTCAAACTTACATGGAATTAGATCAATAATTAAAAAAGAAATCTCAAGTTATAAAAACCATAAAAATAAATTTTTACTTCAAGCTATCGGACTACGTGATGCTGATATGATAAACTTTTATGATGAAGACAATAATTTTTTACTTGATAATATACTAAATAATAAATTTAAGACAGGGTTATGGTGGACATCATCAATGAAGGATTTAGGTTGCAATTATGGTATTCCTTTCTCCTCAATGCACAGTTACCAAAGAAAAGATAGTTATCATATAAATAAATATATAAGACCTCTCAATGAGCATAGTCATTATTTTGATAATACAATAGGTGAATTATTGCCAGCATTTGTTATATGGGATTCTTTAAAAAAAGATTACAAAACAATTAATCCTAAAAAAACCAAAGATATCAAAATCAATCCAGAGGTCTTTGGCGATAGTTGGTCTGACGATCTCGATGAATCTGATAAAAGACTTATTGAAAACTATTTTAATCAAATAGAAACAATAAAATTATTTATTGGGGTAATTCACTTTAATTGTGGCGGAAAAATATTTTCAATAAAAATTTCAAATATACAAAATGAAATATTTTTTGAGGTTCCAAGAAATTCACTGATAAAGGCTATCAGATATTCAATTTTTGATGATTTACTTATTGGAAACTTTATGATAACAAGATTAAAAAACTTAGATTCACTCTATCCAAATTTTTCACCATATGTCACCAAATATTTTGATAATGGGAAGGTAAAAGATTTTCCAGAACTGAAAAAATATTTTAAATATTATAAAAATATATCAGGATCTCAATATCTATTTATGAGAGATCTCTATGTTCAAGATTTAAAAGGTATGTATAAAGACTCTATACTTGAATTATGTGCCTACTATGCAACCAGGGCGGTTTACCATATTTTTACAAAAAATAAAGAAGAGAAATAAAAATTTTGATGATTACTAAATCCCTATTTAATATTAAAAATCAAATCAATTATTTTTTGCCAGATACTTGTAAAATTTCCTTGGTGTATTTATTTTGAACAAAAGCTACAACTGCAAGATTAGATTCATCCCACTCAACTTGAGACCAACTGGTTTCATAATTATTTTGTGGCCAATTAGAAGGCATCTCCCAAGAATAATCTTTTATGATTTCTTCTTTCCCAATTGAAATCATTTCACCACCAAGGCCTTCATTAATCCACCCTAAAAAGACATCTTGATGATAAGGTTCACCATTAGAACCTGTATAGCTTACATTATCAATCGTTGCGCAGATAAATAGATGTAGTGAATCGCTGGAACTCATATCTTTACTACTCTTAATAGAAATTCTAACATCAATCTCAGAGCCTTCGATAGTTGTTCCTTCAAGATTAATTAGTAAAGGCGTTTGCTCTTGCATGGGCGCGACTGCCATTTCAGAATTAATATTGCTCCACACTCCATTCGTATAGGTTGTTGGTACCCCACTCAAGCTGTACCAGCTTCCCTCTTCGAAACGAACGTAACAATAATCATCCTCGCCTGTTAATGAAGTTCCTCTATGAAATTCATACATTGGATCTCCGCGAGTAGGTGAATAGGTATGGTAATTGATCAGATACCATTTACTTGCTATTTCTGTCCCAACATAATTATCACTATTACTATCAAAATAACTTAAAAGTTGTGCATCTGCTGCGGGGCAGTAGGGACATTTAGTTGAGCCCACAAATTCTGTCAGCACATTTTTACTTATCTCTGAGTTTAAACCTTCTCCGATGGAGCTCCAATTTGGGTAATAGGATTCTTCTTTTTTATCACCACATGTACAAAATAGAAAAATTAAAATTACTATCCAAAAAAATCTGAATTTGTTTTTAAGTATCATAAAGACCTCAACATAAGATTTATATTTGACTAAATTTACTCTATAACATCTTAATATGTATGTGCCGTTAACGTGAATTTTAAATATATATATGTAGCTTTGGGTTTTACTTTATTTATTACTTGCTCAGATGAAGGTAACAGAACTGTCGCTACTCCAGATACCAAGATTCAGCCATATTATGGAACCTATTTATATAAAGATAGCGATTGCTCAGGTTACG
>CAYFIF010000042.1:0-12633 GCA_964343085.1 uncultured bacterium
CCTAGGTTCAGGCGGTAATCCGAGGTAAGGGGGATGCGGAGTCCCACATTTGCACCTGTCCCATCAAATTCACCCACAATATCTAACCCACCTGCTTTTGACAGGTAGGGCGTTTTAAAAACAAATCCTAAAAATACTCCGCTATTGCTTGTAACTGAATCGGGATCAAGCTCTAATGTATCCATAGGCGCTAAACCACCGGTCCCAAAGCCCATGTATGTATTCATTTTATAATCACCAAGATTTTTTTCACTTCCTAAGACAACGAAAAAAGATAATAGACTTGTATTTAAGCTAAGAATTTGATCAGATGTTTGGTCATTTTGAAAGACCACATCCTGAAGTCCAATAGAAATAGAAATATCATTATAAGTAAAGATGCGCTGTTGAACATGAAATCCAAATTCAACAGGAGATTTATACTGCGATGTGTCGATTCGACTAATTGAAGTTGTATCCCCCCCCTGAACAGCAGAGAATCCGATAGAAAAACCTTTGTTTAATTCCATATCAAAGTAGACACCCTTTGCAGTATTTAGGGGATTAAAATTATGAATTTCAGTGCCAAAACCTGTCCTAAATAAATAAGGAGCTTTTTGAACACTCGAAGTTGGAACTCTCATCATTAAACCCGGGCGGGTATAAACAACCCTAGTTGAAGCATCTAAAAAACAAACAAGTCCCATAAGAGCTAGGATTTTTTTTGACATGTTTTTCAATTTATTTTTCTCTAATTATTTGAATAAATTTGTAAAATCATCTACTGATACTCTTCCCAGTCAATTACATAAGAATATCCAATAAAAGCACCAAAATCTTGTGGAACATATAATTCAAACTGACCCATAGCTCCTGGTAATAAACTTGCATCTGATACAATACCGCTTTCAAAGGTGTTATAAGATCCCTTTGCAAAGGTCGTCAAGGTTTTCGTTTCTCCACTCCAGTTCTTACGAAAAACAAAATCCACCTTTACAAAATCAGCTCGCCTGCCGCCTATGTTTTTTACTTCACCCTGAAAAATAACATTCCCTTGGTTGTCTTTCTTTTCAGAAATATTCCCAACTAAAACACAGTTTGCTGAAAACTTAGCTGATGAATTTCTTGCAGAAGAATTGGTAGATGTATATTTTGGCTGCGCAAGTTTCGGCATTGGTGGCGGAGTATAGCTCTCTCTTATCTGCTCAGGAACATATTCCTGCCTATCCTCGGAAATCACATTATCAACAATTCTAACAACCTGACTTCTGTCAACTATCAGATAACCAACTAACGTTTCAACTTTTAAGGATTTATCATCCTGATAAACAATTTTACCAAACACAGTACTACCATTTTTAAGAATAATTTCTTTTGAATACATGGTTAGAGGATTAACCCACATTTTACTTAGCGCCTTAAGATCATCAAGCTCCTGGTTTAAATGTTTAAACTCCGCAGATAGTCTTTTGATTTCGAAGCTCAATTCATTTACAATAAAATGTTTGCTTGGAACTCCAGTAGCTTCAGGAGCCCTAGGAAGCGATGGTTCCAGGCTTGGAATAGAAGTTGGCATACTTTTTGGCGCCTTTGATTGCTGGGTTGATTCACCTGGATTACCTTCAGCAACCACCTCTTTTGGAGCATTAGATATTGGTATTTCACCCAAATCTTTTTTCTTGCCCTCATCAAGTGATATCATCAAAGAGCCCGTGCCTTTGTCACTGTGTTCCACGCTCACTGTGTAATCCCCAGGCTCAAAGTCTTTTATCTTAACACTGAAGGTCCCTTTTTTCTTATGTGTTTGAGTTGGTTTTTTTAATTGGCTTTCACCATCTAGTAAAACATCAACATTCGCCTTACCTACCGGATCATCATTATCATCAACAATCTTTCCTGTAATAGTAAAGCTTTTTGCATTTAATATCCCCCCATAACAAATAAAGAGGGCTACTACGGTTGCCAGCCGCAATTGTTGGCTTTTTAGTAGTGTCATTTTTTTTTACCTCGGATTATGAACACTTTTCGCAACTTTTTGCGCTTAAGATAGAGAATTTTACCGCCAAAATTTCAATGTGTCAAGATATTAAAACAAATAGAAATTAATTCCAAAACGCCTCCATTTTAATCTTTCTTGCTTGAATTTTCTTCCTTTTAGAAAGAATTTCTTCACGAAGCTGGTCCGTTAAAAAACGCGCTAAAGCATTATCATAAGATTCAATTATTAAATCAAAATCTACATCGCTTAGTTTATAATAAGATAATCCGATATAATAGTGAGGTTCTCCCTTTTTGTCATTAGCCTGTGCTGCTTTTGAATAAAATTGTATAGCATCCCATAATTTATGAGTATTCCCGGTCAAATACATTTTGTGTCCTTTGGCCATGTTCAAATTATAAAGAGAAACTGAGTCTTTATTATCATAAGATAATATCTCTTCAAAATGAAATATTGCATTTTCATGATCATCTATCTGAACAGCTTTTAGTCCTAGTTGTGTATGAGAAAAAATTATAGCTTCTACTAAATTTTTGTTTAAATCCAAAATCGCAATAAGAGAATCTTTTTTTTCTAAAAAGCCACCCGGGTTTTCTCTAGCCAAAATCAGATAAGAGTTTTGGAAACAATTGAAAAAAACAAAAACCAATAAAATAGAAACTATATTAATATTAATTTTATCCAACAAAATTAAACAAATCCTGGTTTTGTCTAAATGAATCATAGACCTCTTCCATTGAATCCGCAACGTAGTATCTATCTTGAATATTGCTATAATCAAAACAGGTTAAGACCATCTCGTTAATATCATATTTTAAAAACTTTGATGCCCTTGATTTACCCTTCGCGCAATTTATCACATTACAAGTTTCATCATATGAAGAAATAATTCCTGCTCCATAGATTTCATAATCTATGTTGTTTTTTTCTCGGCGAAAAATATCTGACTCCCCCTTGTTTCTAACTAATCCAAACTCATAGGTCCACCAGGCAAAGTTTTGCAGTCTTTTAAGATTGTGTTCAACAAGATCGAGCTCCAAAGACTTTTCATTCTTAAGTATTTTATAACCTAAAGAACCAACTTCCCACATAAAGTCTGCATATTCTTTATTCATAAGAAACGGAACATGCGCTTGAACATCATGAAATATATCGGGCTCAGGAGTGTATCCATCATTGTTTTTAATATCGACACCCAAATATTTATCAGTAAATCGTGGTGACTTCCTTATAATATCCGTTACCGGAAAATTCCGCTGGTTATTTAAGTCAAAAAACAACTTCTCTTCTAAAAAACCAGAAACCGGATATAAAGACCAGCCCGTTGAATTAAAAATAATTGGCGATATAGACTCGAATTTTGGGAACCGGTCTCTTGGGATTGGTAAGGCCATTAATCCTATCAAATATTCTTTTGATGTATACTGATTAAGAATCAATTCCAATCGCTGATAAAGCTCTGTCCAAAGTCGGTTTTCAAGGTTTGTTACTTCATCATACTTTTGAGGTTTATAGTAATTGTCGGAATAACCAAATATTTTCACTCCACCTATAGCATTGGGTATAACATTATAAAACAGGTGGTCATATTTGTTTGAAGAACTGTTCATTAATTTTTTAAACTGTTAAATAATTTTTATGCCTCAAATTATAATATAACTACCATAACCATATGTAGGTAATAGCGTTGTTGTTTTTCCCCAAATCGTTATCATCATAATTATCACAATCTTCTCTCATCCGGTTCGTTTCCCTATCAAAAATAGAATAGTTTTCTCCATATATGACACCTTTAAAACGACCCGTTTGCTCATTACACCACTGACGCACTTTTTTTCTTAACAAGCCTGACCCATGCCCGGTAACAACCTTTAATACTTTAATATTCCCTTGGTGCGCAGCCTGACTGACTGCTGTCTCAAGATTAATTAGTGCCTGATCTAGGCTATGATTTGAATGTCCTATATCTAGTACAATTATTTTCTTTTTTGACATAATTATTGGATAACTTAATAATATAAAATGTAATATAATTCAATATACAACTATAGAAATGAAAAAAATTGTTTTGGGGAAAACCAATCAAAGAGTCTCTAAAATCAGTCTTGGAACATGGTCATTTGGTGGCCCAAACAAAACAGGCTCAGTTTCGGTGGGCTGGAGCGACCAAAATGAATCAGATTCTATTGCAGCCCTAACTAGGGCATGGGAAAGAAAAATTAATCACTGGGACACCGCAGATGTTTATGGGGACGGACAGGCTGAAAAAATTATAGGAAAAATGTGGAAGGTTATTCCGAGGGATGATATTTTTTTAGCCACAAAAGTAGGATGGGACAAAGGTGACTACAGGCACTGGTATCACCCAAAACAAATGATAAAGAATATGGAAAGGTCTCTAAAATATCTTAATACAGATTGTGTAGATTTGTTGTACCTGCACCATTGTAATTTTGGGAAAGATGGCGAATACTTTGACTCCGCGCTTGAAGTATTAAAAAAATTTAAAGAAGCCGGCAAAACGCGTTTTATTGGTTTGTCGGATTGGAGCTGTAAAAAAATTATGATGTTTATTCATAGATGTGATCCAGATGTAGTTCAGCCACTCAGAAATTTATTAGATGATAGATACCATGAATCTGGTCTAAAAACATATGTGGAAAAACATAATCTTGGGGTTTGTTTTTTTTCACCGCTAAAACACGGTTTCCTAACAGGAAAATATAATGCGATTCCAAAATTTAAAGATGGTGACCATCGTAAACAGATTGAAGTATTTAAAAACATCGGTCTTATTAAAAAAATGCGAAAAAATAGAAATAAGCTGAAAGAACATTTCTCAAATATCAATAATCCAGTTCTACATGGCATTATCAATGCTCTGTTAATCGATTCAAAAACAGGGTGTGTTTTATTAGGACAGCGCAATGAAAAACAAGTAGATATGGCGGCTTCTATTGATAATTTAATCTCCGCGGAAGATGCAGAGTGGGTAAAATCACTTTATCAATATTAAAGTTTTTTATATTATTTCTATTATATTTGCACGATAAAAATCAAAAATATTAAATAATAATTTGGCAAAGAGCATATCAATAATTCCTTACCCTTCTTCTGTTAAGATAAAACCGGGCGATTTAGATCTTAGGGATTTAAAAGGAATAATGATTTTTGACAATTCTAAAGAATTGCTGCAAATAGCAACTCTTTTTGAAACAATTTTATCTCCTATATCTAGGCTAAAAGTTTGTCCTTGGGATATAAATGCAAATAGATTTATAAAAATAGTAATCAAAAAAGAAAATCCCATAACATGTGGGAGTTATAATTTAAAGATAGATAAAGACACAGGCGTTTTTCTTAGCGCATCAACCGCACAAGGCCTTTACTATGGGTTTCAAACATTTCGGCAGCTAACGACATCAGACCTAGAAAAAAAACAAACTACAAAAAAAACATTGATTCAAAATTGTGTAATTGAAGATACACCAAAATTCTCCTATAGAGGAATGCACTTGGATGTATCTAGGCACTTTTTCAACATTGATTTTATAAAAACCTATATTGATATGATTGCGTTACATAAAATGAATTATTTTCATTGGCATCTGACTGATGACAATGGTTGGCGGGTCGAAATCGAAAAATATCCTGATTTAATTAAAAAATCAGCCTATAGAGTTGATAGAGAGGATCAACCCTGGAGAAATTGGGATCCAATACGCCCAGAAGAGAAACCATCTTACGGTGGTTATTACACAAAAAAAGAAATAAAAGAGGTGGTTAATTATGCATCAGAAAGACACATCACAATAATCCCAGAAATTGAAATGCCAGCCCATACATCTGCCGTTTTCGCTGCCTACCCTGAGCTTTCTTGCAAAGGGAAAACACTAGATGTTGTGCCTGGATCATACTGGCCAACCATTGATATTTTTTGTGCTGGGAATGACTCTACTTTTACTTTTTTAGAAAATGTGCTAAATGAGGTAATAGAGCTTTTCCCAAGTAATTACATACATATTGGCGGTGATGAAGCAGATAAAACCTACTGGAAATCATGTAAAAAATGTCAAGACAGAATAAAAAAAGAAAATTTGAAAAACGAAGAAGAGCTTCAAAGTTATTTTGTAAAAAGAATCGAAAAATTTATTAATAACAATCAAAAAAACCTCGTTGGCTGGGATGAAATATTAGAAGGGGGTCTAGCACCATCAGCAACAGTAATGAGCTGGCGTGGTACAAAGGGAGGAATAGAGGCAGCTCGTTCCGGACACAACGTTATAATGTGCCCAACCTCTCACTGTTATTTTGATTATTACCAAACAAAAAAACAAAACCCAGAACAAGAAGCATTTGATGGCTACATCCCACTCGAGAAAGTCTATTCTTTCAATCCTATACCAAAAGAACTTTCAATGGAAGAATCAAAATATATTTTAGGGGGGCAAGGGAACTTATGGACAGAGTTCGTTAAAACACCTGAAAGGGCACAGCATATGGTGCTACCAAGAATGACCGCCCTGTCTGAGGTGTTGTGGTCTGGGCCTCAAACTAATTCATATAAAAACTTTTGTAATAGATTAAAAAATCTACAAAAACGATTTAAAGTCTTGAGTTGGAACTATGCATCAGTTTAGGTGTTTGGGGAAATATTTTAAAAAAAGAGTTTTGTCTTTTATATTAGGTCTTCTTTATTTAACCAATGAAACTTGTCTCTATTCCATTTTTAAAACTGTTAGATAGTTTGTTGTCCCAGGAACGCCCACTGGTACACCCCCTGAGATAATAAAACGCTGGCCTTCTTTTACCAGGTCTTTTTTCTTAAGCTCCATCCCTACAAGATTAGGTATATCATCTGCCTTTTTATATTCAGGAACCAGGAAAGGAGTCACACCCCAGACGATCGATAAATGTCTACAGATATCTTTAAACGGGGTCATCGCAATTATACCAGCAGCTGGTCTATAGCGCGATGTCATTCTGGCGGTGCTGCCAGTATGGGTCATTGTTACTATAGTCTTTATATCTAAATCATAGGCAACGGCGCAGGCAGCATGACTGATAGCTTGGGCAGTCCTAATTAAGCCTTGACTTCGACCATCAAAATAATTTCTGAAATCAATTGCTGACTCTGTTTCACTTATTACTTTTTTTAATACTTTTATTACTCTTTCAGGAAAATCACCAATCGCGGTTTCCCCTGTAACCATTAATGCATCTGCGCCATCTAAAATAGCATTGGCGATATCGCTTACTTCTGCTCGAGAAGGAACTGGTCTTTTCGTCATTGAATCTAGAATTTGCGTCGCTATTACAACAGGCTTTCCCATTTCGCTTGCTTTTTCAATTACATTTTTCTGAATTAATGGCACCTTCTCTATAGGAAGTTCTACACCCAAATCTCCTCTTGCAACCATAACAGCATCAAAAGAATCAACAATTGATTCAATATTATCTACCGCCTCCCACTTTTCTATCTTTGCCATTATTGGTACATTATACCCGAGCTCTATTATCTTCGAACGCAGTCTATCGTAATCCGAAGCCTCTCTTGTAAAAGATAATGCAATCCAGTCTGCACCATTTTCCAAAGATAATTTCAAATCCACCAAATCTTGTTTGGTTAATGATGGTACATCTAAAGAAACGCCTGGAAAATTAACACCCTTTCTGTTTTTTATTTTTCCACCAACTAATGTTTTACACTCTAATGTTCTGTCTGATACTTGTTCTATTACTTCAAGAGAGACTCTCCCATCATTAATTAGAATTTTAGCCCCTGGAAAAACTTTTTTAAATATTGTATCACTAGATACAGGAAGCGTATTTGGTCCTGTTTTTTCGCTGCTAACAGCTATACAATCGCCCTCTTCCAGTCTGATGGATGACTCCAGACCACTGACTCTTATTTTAGGCCCAGAAAGGTCTGCAAGGATTGCCGGACGTTCTCCAGCCTCATTTTTTACTGATCTTAATAAATTAAAATAAGACTTCTTATCTTGTAAACCCCCATGAGAAAGATTAATTCTAAAACAATTGACTCCAATATCCACTAATCTTTTGATCGTCTTTAAGTCTGAACACCGAGGTCCTAATGTAGCAATTATTTTCGTGCGGGTCTTTTTCATCTACTTAAATTTACAGTATCATAAGTCTTATTAAATGAAATCTATATTAGATAAAATAAAAATTTGCTTTTTTAGCCTGGTTGTTTTTACAAGCTGTGATAATTCACCTGTTGGAAACTGGGAAGACCCAAGGGTTATTTTAATTTCAATAGACGGTTTTAGGGGAGGTCTTCTAAAAGAAAAAAGATTCGAAATCGAGTGTCCAAATTTATCACTTTTGATGAAAAAGGGTAGGTGG
Organism: uncultured bacterium; assembly: GCA_964343085.1. Taxonomy (GTDB): domain Bacteria; phylum Fidelibacterota; class Marinisomatia; order Marinisomatales; family UBA1611; genus CAZLPW01. Next base: position 8,348 of record CAYFIF010000042.1, read on the forward strand.
TCCAGTCAAGTAAAGTCTGTTTTCCCTTCTCTTACCTATCCTTCTCATACTTCAATGATATCTGGCGTATTACCTGAAAAACACGGCATTACGAATAACAGAGTTTTTAACCCTGAAAAAAATTTTATCGATTGGTTTTGGTATGCTGATTCAATAAAAAAGCCTACTTTAATTACAAAAGCAAGGGAAAAAGGATTGATCAGTCTGGGAATCTCCTGGCCTGTAACCGTTGGAGCACAAATGGATTATCTATTACCAGAATTCAAGTCTGTTAACGATAGCATATCAACTGTAGATCTGGTAAGAAAACATGATAAACCAAGCCGATTTCTTGAGCTCGCAAAAATCAGGGGAACTATACCAAAAGATGGAAACCCAGACGGCTTTAATAGAGACCTGCTTTTGCATCAAATTTTTATGGATACTTTTATCAGAAAAAAACCAAACCTATCATTGTATCATATGATAGAAACAGATATTGTCCAACATAAATATGGTAAAAACTCTGATGAGTCCTGGAAAGCATTTGCCTTTATGGATTCATTAGTAGGAAATATTATATCGCTGCTCGACAAAAAAAATTTATGGAGTTCAACAACACTTATTATTACCGGAGACCATGGATTTAAAAACTATAACTACGAAATATCTCTCAATAAATTGTTTGAAGAGAAAGGGTGGTTAAAAGTACAAGGCAATAGAATTTATGATTGGAAAGTTGTTGCTCTATCCTCTGGCGGCTCTGCATTCATACATCTCAAAGATCCAAAAAATGAAAAATTCAAGCAATTGGTGCGTATAGCTTTATCCCAGCAAAGCAACTTTGAAATCTTAGAAAAAAGGCATATGGCGGGAACTCATTTATCCTCATACAATTCAGATTTCGTATTGTTAGCAAAAAAAGGTTATACATTTGTTCGTTCCATTGAACAGCCATTTATAAAACAAAATTCAGGCGGAGCACATGGGGGAAACCCGATTGATAAAGAATTACATACGGGTTTTATCGCGGCCGGGAGATTAATTGATAAGGAAGAAGTTGGTGAAATGATGATAACGGATGTCGCTCATATTGTCGCTTCAATTTTGGGATTTAGCTTAATTGAACAAAGCTAATTAAGCATTTTGTTAGCGGCTAACTCAAAGTGTTCTATGTTAACATCAAAAACATCACCCGCTTTGTTTATCATTTGAAACGCTCCCCCCATTTTACCTATTGGGGTTTTTAAAGGGCAGTAGCTTGTATATTCATACTTGTCTCCTGCTTTTATCCACGGCTGCTCCCCTATTACACCGGGACCATGTATATCTTCTGTGTTCCCATCTCCATCTACAATATTCCAGTAGCGACTGATAAGCCTAACTGGATCCAAGCCTTCATTTGTTATACTCACTTGATAAGAAAACAGAAAATAAAATTTTTCTGGATAAGATCTACCGGTCAGGTATTTTGTTTTTATATTAACACTAACTTTATTTACCACAATTCAAAATTAATTACTTTAATTTTTATGTACTATTAAATCTATTAAATTTTTAATTGTTATGAGCGAAAACCGACGACTTCTTTTTTTCTTTTTTCTTATTATAGGGATAGGTGTTGCTCTGTTTGTTACAAAAAATCGTGGCTTTAGCCCAAGTAACTCCCCAAATATTTTGCCAAATGAGATTATGGATCATATCAGATACTTATCTGATGATGAGCGCAAGGGAAGATATCCCGGTACGATGGAAAGCCGTGATATAATTTCTTATATTATTAAACAATTTCGATCCTACGGTATAAGGCCCGGTGTCAGTAAAAAATCTTATACTCAGTCCTTTGATCTTACCGATGACCTAGAACTTGGCGAAAACAATTTTATGGTGCTTAATGGAGACACGCTTGTTCTAGAGTCTGACTATATCCCTCTTTGGTTTTCTGGTAAAGGACCGGTCTCAGCTCCTGTTGTATTTGCTGGTTATGGTTTTAACATAAATGAGCACAACACAAATTGGGACGACTATAGTAATATTGATGCGCGTGGGAAATGGGTTCTAGTAATGAGAAACAATCCAACTCGAGATGTAAGACACCCTATATACGGACCACACTCCACTTTTTATAAAAAAATGTTAGTAGCAAAAGACAACGGTGCTGCAGGCATAATATATATTTCACAAAAAGAAGACTCTACTTTGTTCCCTTTTAAATACATACCAGAATACGGTAACTCTGGTATACCCGCTATCCATATTGATAATGTAGTGGCAGATAAATTGTTAAAAGAAAGCGGCTGGAATAGAGAAAGATTACAGAAAAAAATGAACGAGAAGCTATCTCCGTTTAGGTTAAAATTAGAAAATATTAGTGTCTCAGCTAATGTTGACATAAAAGAAATCAAAATAAGAGCTGCAAATATTATCGGCGAACTTAGGAGCGGACATAGAGAATATCGCGATGAGTACATTGTCATCGGTGCACATTTTGATCACCTTGGTCTAGGTGGCCCTGGTTCTGGCTCTCTAAAGCCTGGCAATATGGCTATACATAATGGGGCCGATGATAATGCATCCGGAGTTGCTGGGCTATTGGAACTAGCACATCTATTAAAGAGCCAGACAAGCCGATTAAAAAGAAGCATCCTTTTTATTGCGTTTGACGCAGAAGAAAAAGGCCTCATTGGCTCTAAATATTTTGTGGAAAACCCCACTATAGATTTAGAAAAAATAACAACAATGATTAATCTGGATATGATCGGTCGCCTTGACTCAGTTTTATACGTTGGCGGTGTTGGATCATCAATATTTTTTAGCCATGTGCTTGATACTTTGGAAAAAGAAACAAGCCTTATAATAAATAGAAGCATTGGTGGCTATGGTAGAAGTGACCATGTATCATTTTACAATAATGATATACCTGTTTTATTCTTCTTTTCAGGATCACATGAGCACTACCACACTCCTGATGACGACTGGAGACTAATCAATTTAAAAGGAGAAACAGAAATATTAAAATTAATCCATAAACTAGTTTATAAACTATCAAGGGTTAAAGAACGTCCCGTCTTTCAAAACAGTGGTCTCAAAAATGAAAGAATGACCTCTGTGTCTCTTAGAGTAACGCTCGGACTTATGCCTCACTATGGAAGCCAGGAAAATGGTTTAAAAATTGAGGCAATTACAAAAAAATCAGGTCCCGCTGCAAAAGCAGGAATAAAAAAAGGTGATATAATTAAAAGTATTAACGGAAAATCAGTCTCAGATATTTACGAATATATGGATCGACTAAGAGATTTAAGGCCGGGAATGACCATCCCAATTGAAATCAGGAGGGGAGAAAAAACTATAATTTTCCCGGTTGATCTTTAGCCCTCTTGAGCTCTTTTTCTTATTTCCTCTGTTAGCTCTAATACCGCCATGACATAATTGTCTGCATGATTATAGGCATAGATAGATTTCCAGATATCACCACCCTTGCTATAGTTTTTACTATTTGACCGGTAACCATTTAGCCTGAGATAGTTAGCAATACTACCCAAAACATCGGGCCAATCATAAGGCTCTCGGACTCCGTCTTCATCGAAGTCGATAGCGTAACTATTAAAACTAGAAGGAATAAACTGCCCATACCCAAAAGCCCCCGCATAGGACCCACCAATAAGCTGGGGATCCAGCTGATCTTCAAAACAATATTTTAAAAATTCAGCAAGCTGTTTGGTTGCCCATTTAGAGCGCCTGGGCATTTCGTGTATTTGGGTATAAAGAGAATTAAAAACTGAAAACTGTGAATGGTGTGATCCATAATTACTTTCAATACCTGCAATTGTAACAATTATAAATGGATCTACCCCAAACTTTTTAGAGACCTTATTAATGAGATCATTATTTTCACTAAAAAATTTTGCGCCTGCTTTTATTCTAGTCTCTTTAACAAAAATTTTTCTGTAGTCTGACCATGATTTTTTTTCATATGGCTTAGCAAATCTCTCCGCTATTTCAGGATGTATTTTTATTTCGCTGTGGCTAAAAGCTTCACGGAGAAATGCATTAGGTATCTCCGTACCAGATAACCTGTCCACCACCATTCTATATGCTATATCTTTATCAAGGTTTTGACTCATCAGAAATGAAGCAAAAATGATAAAAGCTATTAAAACCGTTTTTTTCATTACTATAAATCTACATTTATATATTATTGGATATAGGCAAAAGAATCTTGCCTAAAATTAAACCGGGATTATAGATTATTTAATTATATTTTTTTAGAGCCGGAAAGATTTAACAAAATAAAAAATTAATTATTT
>CAYFIF010000043.1:0-12624 GCA_964343085.1 uncultured bacterium
TTATACGCATTGGTTTTTTATCTTTTTTGCGAAGAATAATTATTTCTGTAGAGCCTTGCTGATCTAAAGTCGCCTTAACTATGCTTCCAGATTTAGTGGCCCAATTACGACCTTTCTCAGCAAGCTTGTGAGCCTTTAAATCTTTCATAACCAAGAGGGTAACCACACCCTCTTTTACACTTATAAATTTTGCGTTGTAGGATGAGCCAGACTTGGTCTTCCAATCTCTTACCTTTGTTAAGGTTTTTTGAGCTTTACCCTTTGAGGTCTTTCTCTCTTCAATACTTGCTCCATAGTCCGAAAAAACCTTTCGCTTCACAAGGAAGGTATTACTCCAATAGAGAAGACCACTTGATGCAGGAACAACCATATGCTTGTAACTGTAGGTATCCCTAACATCAATTTCTTGCATATCAACGTCCATATAATTTACTTGCCCACCTAGAGTATGGGTATCAAACTTAAATCCAAATCCAAAATTACCTTCAAGAGGATGGCCTATGGCCTTATTAATGCGGTCAACCGTAACGGGAGGCACTATCAAGTAGGCACTGGCAATATCATTAGTTAAACCAAGAATAAGATTCTGAGAAAGATGACGGTAAAGCCCAAGATCACTAAAACCAGATTCAAGCCTAAAAGCAAGACTACTAGATTTTTGTCTAATAAAAGCCTGCAGAGATGAGCTAACATCTAGCTGCGCATTAGACCACCAGAAAGCATCTCTGGCATCTTTAAAACTCCTTTCCTGAAAAATATTATCAACCGTACTAAACATTTCCAATTCTGATAAATCTCGAGAGCTTACATCTTTCCACTTGTATTCTCTTGAGACTATCATATTAGTAAATGATGTATCCATTAGATCAACCTGACTCATCATAAAGGACTGATACTCTCCCATCTGATAGTTTTTTGCCTTTAACTTTTTGAGTTCGATCTCATCCTGTACGAGATCTACCTGAACGATAATTGAGTTAGAAGCCTGGATCGTATTGTCCTCGTAATTGTCCGACTTAATCAGCTGGTTAATATAAGCCTCAATAAATTCGCTATTTACTATTGGATCTGAGACCTCCCAGAATATCGATTCCTGAGGAAGAACAAAAGAAAAAATCAAACAAAACGAAAGAGATAATTTACTTATTTGTTTAATCATAATACTCAAACTCATTATCAGATACGGTTTCTTTTTTGTATTTATCTATTACTTTTATTTTTATCGTTGTTGTTGAACCAAAAGTCGGCTCATCCATTTCAAAACTATATTTAATAATGCGTCTATTACCAATTTTTTTCTCAGCCTGCTCCTGCTCCAATTTACCGTATACACCTGCAAGAGGAACCACCTTGCTCTTGCCATTTTTGTTTCCGTAGGTAGTTACAGTAAGGATCATGTTATTCGTACCTCTACCAAGCCTCTTAAACTCAAGCTTCGGCGGTGGAATCTTTTTGACTATAACGTTGTGGACAAGGTTTTTTACCGCAGAACCATCAACAAAAGTTTCAAATTTTAGATTGCCTTGTTTTTTGGGAGTTAACTTTGCCCTATAGGAGTTAAACACCTTCGCCCCCATTGCAGTCCCAGATATCTTTACCGATACCCTATCTCGATCAACATCTTTAATTCTACTATCAAAAACATATTGCTCCCCTACATAAATCTCGCTCACTTCGCTTGGTGAGCTATAAGAAGGATCTATAGCGATAATATTCGCACTTGCAAGAGTTGATTTTTTATCACGGCCTCTGAGTCCAACTATTTCAATGGTACCATCACTTAGGCCGACCCCTTTAAGATAAGTTCGCGGGAGCCCCTTAACTAATTCTTTAACAAGGTCTTTACCACTCGCTATCGATAGAGTAAAATCTTTTTCTGTATTAACACCCCCAACACTAAACGGAATGCTCCAATTAAGGCCTTTAAGAACCGTATATTTTTCTTTATCAAAAAGAACAAAAAACTCTGACTGAAGACCATCCATATAGAGCAATGTTATTGGCGAATCAAATTTTCTTTCAATCCTAAACTTTCCTTCATCCGCAACCTTTTTATCAATTATCTGTTCAAGCTTATTAGCGACCCCATAATCACCAAAAGCATCGGCCCAACCGTCGATGGTTTTCTCAGATATATCCGGCACAAAACTGATCCCCATGCTCACATCATAGGGCTTGTTTACATATTCATCACCAACTGAAGCGAGTCTGACACTGAAGGCATACTGATTGCCATCCACATTCTCATAATCTACAGAGTCAAGCTCCCAAATCATTGAATCATTAATCGCTACACCACCCTCTTCACTAACATCAAGAATAGGTGTAGTAAAGCTAGGCTCAAACTCAACAGTACCTCTTTCGTATTCTCCTTCAAGGTCAAAAGTGAGACGATAAAAATTTTCGTCATCGTAATTTGATTTTACATTATTAATCTGAACCAAGGTCTTTAGCTTATCATCAGCCGCAGTAAGCAGAATATCATTCTGCCGTTCCTTATACTCAGCTAATTCTCCTTCAATAGCAAAAAGACTGAGTATCGCACCTAGGTTTATTAAAAAATAAACTTCAACTTTTTTCATTATTTAGACCTATTTGCTAACTGCTTTTGTAAGAATATCATTGACCTCTTTTCTTATCTCTTCACGGACCTTTCCAGTTGAGAGGTTGGACAAACCTTCACCCATTTCCGCAACCTTTTTTACAGCAGCCGTCAGTTCAGCAATTTCTTTACTATCCATGCTAGATAAATCCTTGCCCGATGAGGAAGCATGGCCCCCTCCACCACTATCAGGTTCAAGATCATAAATACTTTTTGCATAAAATAATAATAGAAAGAACTCCAAAACTATTGCACCCATTGATAGCCAAGTCATCAATCCAACATGATCACCGATTGTTGCAATAATTGAGCGGAAACCTACAATCAGCAGCAAAAACGCCGCTCCACCATAGACCATGGCAGTTTTTGCATTTATATCTGATTTAATTTTCATAATTACTCCTAAACTAAACTTAAAATTAAAATTTTTACTGTAGCCTTACATCAATGCTAAATGAAAATTCAGATGACATTCCTCTCATATCTGTCACCGTTGCTGTAAAACTATTTTCGATATCAACATGGCTTGAATCCGGAGTGCCAGAAATAAGGCCTTGGTAATTACCTTCTAACCAATTTGGGCCGGTTAAACTGAACGAGTGGGTGTCAACCAGATTAGGATCTTCCCAGTTGATATCAAAAGAGTATAAGCTATCCACTATTGCCAAGACAGGTATCTCATCAGTATTAGTAAATACAGGTGGCTCATTTGGCCTGATATTAAAGGTAATATTCCCAGTCGTAGTATCTGGGACCTCAGGCCTGTTATCAAATATTTCAAAAACTAATATATTCTCAACACTCAGGTCCGCTTCCTGAGGGGTGCCACTGATGTAGCCGTCTGTTGACCAAACCAACCAATTAGGCTTTTCAATAACATTAAAGGTCACCTTATCACCAGTAACCTGAGCGTTTGGGTCTTCCCAATCAATATCATCATTGTAAGGTATTTCAACATCACAGTTTGTTGTAATAAGACCAAGATTTGTAAATACTGGCGCGTCGTTATCTCTAACAGTGATATCAAAAGTATTTGAAAATGACTCAGGATATTGATCACGATTATCATTGATTGTAATCTTAATATCATTAAAAGTTCTTCCTATATCAGAGACTGGTGGCTTTCCACTTAAAACACCACTAGAGCTAATCTCCATCCACGATGGCAGGTCCTCCGCGGTAATTGTATGAACATCACACGCATCATCTCCCCAGTCTATGTCAAAACCACTTAGTTCTGTAATGGGATTAAAATTATAATTGATCTCCACATCTGCAAACTCCGGTATAGAGCTGAAATTTGTAAACGCGGGTACGCTGTTCTGCCTAACATTTATTGTAATAGGCTTAATGTCAGTCTCTCCAGCCTCATCAGTCACTATCAGAGAAAAAGAATTTTGATCTGATACATTTTCTCTAGTTGGTGTACCCGATATAACGCCCGTATTTTCATCAATACTAAGCCACGAAGGAAGGTTCTCCCAGGTCAGATTTACTTCATCGCCAATGTCTACATCGGTCCAAGTAATTCTATCAAACTCGTAGTAACAATACTCATCCGCTCTAGCAGAGTTATTTCTTGGCCAATTTGTAATCTGAGGATCCTCATTAATATCTGAAATTTTAAAGTTTACTGAGAAAATGCCCTCTAATTCATCCGGGCTATCATCTTTTACTCCGATAGTTACTTTGATCTCCGAGTCGCCATAGCTGGAGATAAGTGTTTCATAATCAATACCACTTCTAACCAAATTCAAATAGCTGGCATCATCTTTCTTAGAAACATTAAAATAACTTTCAACATTAGTTCCCGATATCTCAGTGCCAGTTATACTGTATACATGATCATCATCTGGATTATTATCATCGACACTTAACCTGGCAATCTCTATCCCACCATCAGGTACGATAGTCTCTTCATCTATTTTTCCTCCGCCAGATTCATTTTTATACTCGGAGTACCAGTCTGCTTTACCGTTCTTAGGCGTCGAGGGAGATGTATCCTTATAATTTCCAGGATAGGCTATACTAGAATCTTCGCAGCTTATAGACAAAATATATGCTGCTATTAAGACTAGCTTGAATATTTTTATCATATTTTTCGTTAGGTAGTGGATTTCACTTCGAATATTCGTTTGCAATACGGCAAAATTTAGTTTTTCTAAACTGAAATTTCTATACCATATTTAAAAGATTTTGAATTACTTTTTATTAATCGTTTCAATATAAAAAGGAAATCGTATTTTTTCTCCGAAGTCAGGAGTAAAATCAACGATAATTGAATCATATTCTCCTAGGATACGTAGCTGCCCCCTTATCCCGATAGAATCTTTATTACTCTTCCACCAGAGACGGTCTATTCCGTTCTCAAGTGAGTCAGAAAATATTAGCTCATAATATCCAGGATCTAATCTAACCGGGATCCTGTGGATTTTGTCATCCTGAAAATTCTTTTTACTGAAAAGTGATATTCTTTCATGGTTAATAATCTCCAGTTTATTTTCTTTTGCCCTACCAAGATTATTTGTATTTAAAACAACAGTAAAAACTGCAGGTAATTCTCTAGGAATCGGAACCAGAGTTCTAACAACATTATTGTTAATAAATTGATCTTTTCTTCCATTAACAGAACCTATATCTACAAAAAATTCATTATTCTCAAATAGTCCCTCCCAATTAGGAGCAGGTAAAATAATCTCAACCTTTTCAAGAAACGCAAGCGAACCTCTCCATCTGTAAGTAGATTTTTGTCCATAAAAGAGCCCGTAAACGATCCTCATATTTTTAACTAAATCTGACCCACTATTTTGAACAATAATCTTTGGTCCGTATAGGCTGGGATTGATCCTAGAATATTTATCATCAAGGGTTGGCCTAACGACTTCCAAGATCTCAACATTCGAATTGAAGTTTGGTGGGCCATATGAAAAAATTTGATGAGCCATTAAATAGCTACCAGAACCCTCTCTCTCATCGATCATTGGCTCGATCTCATAATCTACTAGTATCCTATCACCGGGGCTAACAATATCAGTGATTTCGAACGAGTACTCGTCAACTTTTGTTCCTGGGCACCATCCTGCGCGATCATAGGGCCATGTCCCGCCTTGAGGATAAATCGGATTGTATCCGCAATCTTTCCATACCTGCCACCTGAATTCTTCTTTCCCATTAATCCAAAGAGCGTGCCACTTTTCTATCCACTCACAACAGTAATTAGGCCCGGAGTGCCCGTGACCGGAGATAATAGACTTAATCTTAAAGCCAGAGGCATCATCCCTTAGAATAATTTCAGCAGCCTGTAAAACCGAGTCGGAAGACAGAGCACTATACCTGTACATAGACTGATACATATCATTCAAAGAGTGGTCGGATTTATCTCCAGAAGGAAAAATGTTTTTTACTTCAATAACATTTCGGGTTGGAGTCCCAGATATGAATAAAAATTTAAGATCAAGCAGCTCTTGATTATTTCCTATTATTAACTCTAAATCTCCTGTCAGTATGGGCGCATAATCAGTAATATCGTATGTCCATGTCCAACTATTATTTTTTCCTAAGCTTAAGCGCTTTCCATACGGAGTAACAAAACTACCAAGCTTAAATCTTTCAAATCCTTTTACAGCTGGAACAACAACAGATGCGTCCCATATATAATCCCAGGCTCCACAGTCAAATTCATCAGCCTCAGTTGAAGAATCACACTTAAGAGTTTGGACCATTAGAATCTTTGACCAAAAAACAAGACTGTCCGGGAAAAAAACTTTCGTTTTATATTGAGTGTTCCAACCAGGACCTGGGCCTGGAGTTTTAAAAGTGATCGGATTTAATATCAGTGTGTCAACTGAAAAATCAGCAGGGAATAATAAATTAAAAAATAAAATATAAATTAATAGCCTTTTTTCTTTCTTATTAGAAAACCTCATAAATAATCTTTACTTTATTTTTATAAAAACAAAAGCCTAAGGGTAGATAAAAATACAGAAACAATTAAAAAAAGTTGGTAAGGACGTTCAGGAATTTTTTTTACTATCCAGACCCCTGCTATTGCGCCAACATATACAAAAGGGAATAAAGAAAGATCAAAAATAATTATATTAAGATCAATGGTCCTCCAAACAAATATCTGAAAAGGAACCTTAAACAGATTTACCAAGAAAAAAAACCAAGCCGCTGTTCCAATAAATTTATTTTTTTTAAACCCCATAGATATAAAATAGATAGTCATAATTGGACCAGCCGCATTACCAACCATAGTTGAGAACCCGCCTAAAAGTCCAACAAAAATTGTAAAGAAAGGATTGGCAATATCTGAATCCTTATCGGTCCTTTGAAATACCATTAATAATGCACCCAATAAGACAGTTACGCTCAATATTATTTTAAAATTCTGTTCATCGATGCTATCACCAACGAATACTCCAATAAAAATCCCTGCCAAGGTGCTCGGAGCTAGACGCAGAATCTTTTTTAAATCAGCGTGCTGATGATAATAAGCCACACCAAAAATATCAGCCATAATCAATAAAATTAGTACAATGCCTGTAGAAGATTTAGCTCCAAAAATTCCTGCCATTACGGGCACAATCAAGAGCCCAATACCCCCAAGTCCCGTTTTAGCCATACCGATGCCAATTGCACAAAAGAGAAGCTGCACCCATTCGTAAAAATCAAGACTAAATGAACTGTATATTTCAATCACTTTTTTACTTTAGAGTGGTATGTAGCATACTGTATTTGATAATAAAACCATAATGAATATCAGGCACACTGTAATCGGCCCAAGGTATATTCTGCCAGTAATAAGAAAAAAAGATTTATTAAATGCCGGAAGAATAAAAATCATTGGAATGACCCCAAAAAGCAGGTTTACATATAGCCAGTGGTTGCTTGTATCCCAAAACACAGTACCAGTAAACATAAAGACAGAATATTGAACAATTAAAATCATTATCAAACCAATTGTTGAAGCAAAACCTCCAAAAACTAGACTCCTAAAACTATTATCATTTCTAAAGCGCATTAAACCGTTTACCCTTAGCGAGTTTGATAAAAAGAAAATGAAAAAAAATGGAACATACATAAACAGAAGAAATAACATCTCAGGATTAAAAACCCTGACCCCAACAAAAAGAAACCGATAGTCTACATGAAAAACAAAGTAGATAAAAAATAGTAGGGTATAATAACAGCAAAAAATAATTAGTGAAAGAAAACCAGTCTTAAGCAAATTTCTTTTTGAAATATCTAGCCCCAGCATATATATATCTATGATTTTCCTGTTTTTCAAAAAATTATAACCAAAATAAAACAGTCCCATCCCAATCAGACCATTTAAAAAAGCCCATAGCATTATCGCATTATTCATTCTTTGAGGAAAAAACCACGTCTGAAGCCTTGAAGAAGCTTTAACAAATAGGGCTTTAGATAACTCAGCCATAGGTATATATGAAACGCAAGCCACCAAACCACTTATTAAAATTAAAATCCAATAAAAATATTTAATATTTTTCTGAGGCCTCGGTAATGGGTCAGAAATATTTTGAACCAGACTAGAAAAAAACGCCGTCTTTAAAAATATTTGCGCTAGAGGTAGTAAAATAAAAAAAGAACAAATAAATGAAATCAATGTAAAAAGCTCTTTCCACTTCCAGACCTGATCAAAAGGATCTATCTGGCTGTCCCATCTAAATACGTTCTCAAAAAACCGTATCTGATTTGCTAAGCAAATAGAGTCGTATGGCTGAAAAGGATGGAGAACTTTTTCATTGTGAACTACTCTAAAGCTCCTATCTTCAATATTACCATAGTAGTGGTCGATAAGCACTGAATCTTCAAAAGGTAAATCCGCCTTCCCGGAGTTGACAAACCTTAAAGCCTCAGGGGCATGTCTCATATCTGCGTGTCCAAGTTCATTTCGAAATGCTCCCTCATCAAAAAGTGCATAACTTAGCCCCATATTAGACCTAACAGGATCCAGGATTTCTTTTTTCAATGTAAGAACGTAGCCTGATATAAAAACAGAGTTTATCCTACTTTCTACCCCCATACTATCTGCAATTTTACCAAACTTACTAGCTCCCTTGAGTGCTGCATTACCTCCAGATGAATGGCCTGTGACTCCTATTCTATTCCTGTCAACATAATTTAAAACTCCTGAATTGTATACATAATCTATAACCGCAAACATACCATATCCTTCATCTGTAGCTGCCATCCGGCTCAAGGAAGAGCTAGACGCTCCTTGCGCGTATGGGTCAATAGAAATAACACTAATTCCTCTCCTAGAAAACTCAATTGACAGATTGGATAAACTCTCTTTTGAACGCTGAAACCCTGGGACTACAACAACTAACGGAGCCGGGTTTTGCTCTTTAGCAGACTTTGGCTTAAAAATGTCCGCAGCAAGTATCTGTCCATTTTGGGTGGGTAAAATGATACTATTAACATCAACCCTCCCCCATGATGACTGAATCATTGACGCAAAAAAACTGGAAAAAAGTATAACCAGAATCAGGGAAAAAAGATACCTGATTCTATCCAGGGTCTTAATTTTTGAGAAACTCAAGCGGGGACCAGTTTTTTATTAAAATATGAACTAAATAGGGTATATAAATCTATATTATTTACCAGAAGTATAGTCGCATTTCAGTAGAAAAACTAAAACCAGTTGCAGAATTACCTATACCCCCAGAATGAGAACCTGAAAAATTCATATGGAATTTTTTTAATTTTAAGCCAAAGCCTGCGCCAACGGTATTCCCACTAATCCCTCCAAAAGAAATTCCAAATAAAATTGGATAAAATTTCTCTGGGAAAAGTTCCATTCCCATAGAAAATCTGGGATCAACAGACCCAATAAAATCGGTTTTCATTAAATGCTGTATAGATGCTTTAAAATGAATATTATTAGAAAAAATATAACCAGCCCCAATATTTAACCGAGATGGCACCGATACAGATTTGCCTTCAACCGTCTTTGTTTCATCTAATACTGAAAATGTATTACTGATTGAATCAATCTGTGACTCATTATAATCAGCAATATCAGATATATCTTTATTAGACAAGCGGATGTCTTTGGTACTTGTCCAAACATTAGTCTCAGTACTACTCAAAGTTCCGCCAAGGCCAATCAATGAAAATTGGGCTGAAAGTTTTTCATTTATGCTAGTGGAAAAACCAAGGTCAAAAGCAAACCCGGAGGCAATTTTATTTTGTTCTAAATCTAAATAGGCTACACTTAAATCTGAAAAAATATTAACACTATCCGGTTTTGAAATGATCTCTCCTTCATAAGAGTCTACGTATGAAAAAAACCCATTAAGATAACGAAGACCTACCCCCACGTAAGTTGGAAAGGAAACCTGGGGTATATTTATCTTAGTACCATAAGAAAATGTGGTAGAATTAACTACTAACAATCTGGAATCAAAGTCTGAAATATTTTGTGGCTCATTAAAGCGAATCCCGTCAAAAATCAATTTTGTGAATGGCTTTGGAATATTTACCCTAGAAAAAAGATCTACATTTAATAAGGAAATACCGTAGCTCCCGAATGTCATGTCTAAAGCTCCAGCATTTAGGCCAAAGTAACCGCTCATCCCAGAATTTGGGATGCTCCCTAAAAGGTCTCCTTTAATGCTAGGATTATCAACCATATCAGCATCTATATAACTGTTTATCCAGTCAGCACTAATTAGATTACTTTTCACATTTAAGGCAATTCTGATAGGAAACGTAATACTAAAGCGGGGAACATTTTTTTTTGATACTTTAGCCGTATCAGACACAACAAAGGCATCACTAGATATGCTCTGAATCATGGGACTGTTTTTTAAAGAATTAGCATCCTCTTCAGTATCCATAAGACCAACAAAATATCTATATAGGGAGTCAGAAAACAAAACCTTTGTCTCAAACCCCTTTAACTGTGCCTTTGTATTTTTCTGAAATGATTTTAGGGTGTCCTTTATACTGGTTGCCAGAACCTGGACTCTAAACTCAATTTTTGGCCTTTCAATAATCTTCCAAGTCGTATCTGTCAAAATCTTATAACCTGAAAACAAACTAGGGAGGTTACTAGAAAAATTATAAGCAGAGAAGGAGTCTTGGAACCCGGCAGCATTTAGTGAGAATAATGTGTCCTCCTCTAGGATAAAATAATCGCGCTCGAATCCATCACGAACGAGCCTGCCTTCCATTTCAATCAAATCATCCTCACTATCAGCAGTCGCAAGCATCACTCTGTATGAAATATCAAATGTATCAATAGGAATTACCTCCGTTATCTGACCAGGCTTAACCCCAAGAAGAGCAGGGTTGGTGTGAATAGCATGGGTGCCCATTCTACCACCTAAAAATGCGCCTGCGGAGGCAGCATCAACAGAAGAATAAAAATGCTGAGAGTGTCCAAAACAAAAGAGTAAAAAACTTGAGGTGAAATATTTAATTTTATTCATTATTTGTCTGATCCTGAGTTTGGATCGATAATGACCTCAGTACTTAAATAGATAAAAAAGTCTAAGGTGTCTGTAGACAAAAATCTAGTAGGCCCATCTGCCCTGGGTAATAGATTTAGTACTGCCTTACTATAGTTTCCGCCTCGCGAGAGCAGATCAAAGGAGGATTCATCTAAGAAAAGACTATCGAGTCCCGGTGCTGAAGGCTGCAACGTTAATTTAGCGAGCGTGTCTGATAAACCATTCTCAAAAAATGTTGTGTCTGTAGCTAACAATACAGAAACATCAGCACCAATCTCTAAACTATTATTATAATCTAGAAAAACCTTAACAGAAACGAGATTCTCAGCTGAAATACTGTCTAATTCAGAGGGGTCAATATCAATTTTACTCTCATCTGTAATTTCAAAAGCAAGAGGCGCAGCAATGGTAAGGTTCCCGCTTATGGTATCTTGCACAGATACGGATCCATACTCAAACATAGAACCAACCCGAGCATTACCAGAAGCAACAATCCGGTCTGGTTTAATATTGATTAATTGTTCAACGCTGTCTACCGAAAATTCTGGGGTCTCCGTAATATTTACATTTTCTATTAATCTTGAAAAACTTTCTTCAGTTTTATCATTATAAGATGTTAGTTCAAGATTAAGAAATACAGGCAAGGCAATGCTGGATTGAAAAGAAAAGTCCATAATCAATTTAGCAAAATCAAGATCATCAACCTGCTCAGGTAGGTCAATACTTTGCTCAATAGGGTCTATGTCTACTTCCACCGGATCAACATAGCCACTAAGCTCTGAAAATGAAAGACTATCTATGTTTACACCAATCGAAATATTTTGCCCAAAAGTCAAGGACATTTCTTCTTCAGAGGGAATATTTATTGTAGAAACATAGTTAATTATTTGTGGATTTGAATCAATATCCAGGTTTAATAAATAGCCAGAAAGATCAATCAAGACATCTAAAGGATCTGATGACATAGAAAAGGTTGTATCTAAGGTTTCTCCATCTTTGGTGAATTCGGTAAGAGAAAAATTAATCAGTGCCTCAATGCCAATATTATTAACAATAGATAATTTTAAATTTCCTGAATTGAGTGTGGCCTGATCAACTCTGGTTGCTGTTTCAAGATTAATCTTATTTGAATCTACCATAGCATCCTGATTGAGGAAGCCTGTAAACTCTGAAAAAGTTATATCCGATCCTGTTTGAGCGCCCTCCAGTCTAATTTGGACATTAATGCTGTCAGTAGAGGTTATCGGGACTAAATCATCACCCGTATCTAATGTTAAAACACTGTAGCTGTAACTAATTGACTGACTGTCTGCGTCCATAGCTAGTGAATAGTTAGCCATATCAGTTGCATCAACTATGTCACTGGTTCCTCCTGTTATATCAATCTCGGTTGTAAATATATCTTCATTCGGTGATAAAAGGTTTGGTATTGAAATATTTAGTGTGCTTGATAATTCCATGTAATTATCAACTTCAATAATCAAGTTTCCACTGTTAATTGTGGCTCGAACAACTTTATTAGAATCCGGTTCTAAATTC
>CAYFIF010000044.1:0-12428 GCA_964343085.1 uncultured bacterium
AAATCGCGCGATGAAGTAATATTGAATTTTAATTCAGTCAGTTGTTTTCGTTATGAAATGAGCCCATTAAAGAAAGCCAAAGTTGGAGCAATAATTGGTTCTTTATATGGATGTTTAGAGATGGCTAAAATACTAAACCGCCCGAATGATATGTTTGCATTTGTTAAAATCCTTGCTCCCCTTGCTATTCCTTGGTTTGGTGGTATTGGTGGACTTTTAGGACACTTTACTGATATAATACATCCAGGTTTCAGCGATTTAATGATAGTTGGCGATGGAGAATGGATTATACTTAATAATAAATACATATGGCTTTACGAAAGAATAAACGATTAAACTTAGTATAATATCTTTTTAAGCCCCACATTAGTGGAGTTTTTTGTTGGTGTGGTGATGGGTAGGTTTGGATATACCTAGTTACAATTATTACTATTTCTTGGATTCGGAGGTAAATCGAATAATTATATTTTTATATGCTATAGGCTCTTGTCTTTGTATCTCTACCTTTTAGATTAATTTCACCCTGATATTCAGCATTATCATATAGTTCCTTTGTCAAGGATGTATATATTTTATGTGAAAACAAAATATCAGTACCAAACTCCTTGTTTCTTTGTTCTAACCTAGAGGCAACGTTAACAGTATCACCGATGGTGCTGTATTGCAGCATTCTATCACTACCGATATTTCCTGCTATGACGCTACCAGTATGGATCCCTGTCCTCGCTGTAATTCCATCTATTCCATGATTTTTCCAGTACCTTGAAAATTCTGTTTCATTCCATTTCTGATTGAGTTCACTTAATTTTTCTCTCATAGCGATTGCGCATTTGACGGCAATTACCTCATGATCTTCTACTTTTTTTGGGGCACCAAAAACAACCATGACGGAATCACCTATGTAATTGATTATCTGTCCACTATATTCATCAATAACGTCATGCATTGCTGTAAAGTACTCGTTCAAAAATTTCACAGCAGTTTCGGGGGACATATGCTCAATAATTGTTGAATAGGAAGAAATATCTGTAAAAGAAATAGATACCCAAATGTTGTCACCAGTAAGTTCTCCCTCATTTGTTAGAATCTTTTCTGTTAGAGTTTCACCGAAGTAGCGTTTGAGCGTTTCTTGCATAAGTTTTCTGTTTGATTCAATAATTTCACCATTTAGGAACACTCGCCTATCACTCATTTCTTTGCTTCTTTTATTCAAAACTATGAAAATAAACGGTAGGATAAATAAATAAGATATTTGGGGCAGCTGCATAGTTCCCTTGCTTATAAGCATGATAATAAATGGGATGGCAGTACATAATGTGCCAATAACACTGTTAATAAAGTTAAATGGATAAATAATTAGACCAAATAAGATCATGATTATCACTACACCCTCACCCGGAGGAAATTCTGCTGGAGAAAAGTAATAGCTCCAGGCCCCGCTGTTCATGAATCCTACAAAAGTTATCATAAAGTAATGTTCATAAAACTTCTTTTTAGTATCTTCTTTAACAAAAATAAAAAGCAGTAGGAGTAACCAAGAAAATATATGATATGCAATATAAAATGGACTAAGAGCGCCCATAGTTTTGTAATCATCGAAAATGACCAACAGACTAACAACAAAGACAATGCCTATAATTAGTTTTATATTTCTCCAGAGTCGATCATCCCAACGATAATCGATATAGGCTCTTTCAAGAGCCTTATTTTCAAATCTGCAGGTTATGCTGCTAATATTATTATCTTTATAAATCACAAAAATGAATAGAATTTGATAAAGTTCTGTCTAAAAAATACGCTCCATTGTAATAAATATCTAGCCCAACATTCGTGGGGTTTTTTGAAGGTTTTGGTTTTAATTATTAAATATTAATTTTCCAAATGAACTGGCTAAAAAATATAAAAGGCTTGGATACTTGGAGCCTGATAGGTTTGATATCTGTCATAGTTGCGTTCTTACTTTCAATTACAAAAGGTTTAAATACTGAGAGAGCCTTTATAGGTGTATTAGGTCTCGCACTTGTGTTTAATCTTTTTGAAAAAAAATAGTCATCCAGTTTTCCAATTCGAAGTTTTTAGTATTCAAGATGATTGGTAGATTCAGATGTGGATAAATATATTCCAATCATAGTATTACTAATTATTATATCATGTAATACAAAAGCATCTTATAAAAAATTTAACCAAATTCTTCCAGAGAGATATATAGTTTATAATAATTTTCCTTCACAATATGTAACCCCGAGAGATATTGAAGTTTGGTTACCGACTGGGTACGATAATATTGAATCGCTCCCTGTGCTTTATATGTTTGATGGACAAAATATATTTCATGGAGGAAAAAGTTGGATTAATGATAATTATGATCACGGATGGCAGGTAGATGTGACTCTCGATAGTTTATATGAGCTAGGTACTGTACCAAGGATAATAGTAGTTGGAATTTTTAATACCGGACTTAAACGCTACTCAGAGTATCTTCCTAATAGACCAAGAGAAAGTGTAAAAAAGGGAATAGAGTTTGCCGATGAATGGGCTCAAAAAAGTATAGAAGCAAGTGGAGGAATAAAATCAGATTCTTTATTAATGTTTATCGTAGAAGAATTAAAACCGTACATCGATAAAAAATATAAGACGAAAAAAGGAAAAGAAAATACGTTTTTAGCTGGCTCTAGTATGGGTGGTTTAATATCGGCCTATGCAATTTGTGAATACCCACATATTTTTGGTAAAGCAGCTTGTATCTCAACTCATTGGCCAGCTTTGGATGGTGTTTTTATAGAGTATTTAAAGGATCATATTCCAGACTCTAGATCGCATAAGATATATTTTGATTATGGCACCGAAGGATTGGATCAATACTATGAACCATATCAGCGTGTAGTAGACTCCATAATGATTTCAAATGGATATGAAAAAAATTTAAATTGGTTGACAAAAAGGTTTGATGGTGAAGACCATAATGAAGACTTTTGGCGAGAAAGATTTCATTATCCAATGGAGTTCTTTTTCCTTGAAAATTGATTTGATGTGATGGGTAGATACAGTTTAATCATTTTAATTATTGGTCTGGTTTTTGGGCAAATTAGTGGCCCAAAAAACGCTGATGGAAAAGAGCCTGAATATGATCCAAATGTCACTGAATTGATAGCTCCGAATAACCCAGTCAGTGTTAATTCAGAGAGTGCGATTTCCAATAAGCACAACCTATCATTTGGTATGTTTGATGATAAAACAGGATTGAGCTTTTTTGGATATACCTATAGTTTAAAGAAAACAGAGAACAAAGAATATTTCATTGGCGCTGGAACAATGATTGTCGGGTTTACGGGTTCATTTGGTTTCAAACACTATTATAAAAAATCAAGACTTTCTTTTTCCTCTACCTTTTGTGGTCAATATGTGGCGCACCTGGGCTTCATGGGGTTTATGCCAACCGGGTCTTATGCTTTAGAATACAACTTAAGTGATAGAATGAATCAGATCCTAGGATTAGAGGGAGCTTATTTGAAATTAGGTGGTATGGGTCTGATTATGTTAAGCGGTACCAATGGTGGTGATGTGGGTATATTCCCTTTTGGAGGCCTGAGTTTTAGTTTCTAAAATTAATTCTTAGTTCTTTAGTTTCATATTCAGAAGTGAGTCACTAACTTTCCGGCTTTAATTATCAAATTATTTTTTCATAATAGGGAAAAACCAATGTTCAATTTTAAAATATTTTTCTTAACACTAACCTTAATAGGATGTACTAATCAAATGAATAAACCTGCCCCAAGAATACCAATGGAAGATTTTTTTCGGAATCCTGAAAAATCCTCATTCCGAATTTCTCCTTCTGGAGACCGTATTGCATATATGAAACCTTGGAAAACAAGGATGAATGTATTTGTGCTTGATATGAAAAATGATAAAGAAACGCGTCTTACCTCCTCAGAGGATCGTGGAGTATATGGTTTTACATGGTTAAGCGATAAAAGAATCGCATATGTTAAAGATGATGGAGGTGATGAGAACATGCATATTTATGCTGTGGATATTGATGGAACTAACGAAATAGATTTAACGCCATTTGATAATATTCAAGCAAGATTTATTGACGATTTAGAGGATGACCCTGATTATGTTATCATTGGAATTAATAAACGCGATCCCCAATTACATGATCCTTACAGATTAAATGTCAATAATGGGGAATTGGAGATGATAGCTGAAAACCCTGGAAATATTTCAGAGTGGATGACGGATCACGATGGAAAATTAAGAGTTGCCCTAACTAGCGATGGGGTAAATACAAGTCTGTTGTACAGAGACTCTGAGTCCGAAAAATTTCAGACAATCTTAACAACAGACTTTAAGGTCAGTGTTTCACCTCTTTTTTTTACATTTGATAACAAAAATTTATATGTCTCTTCAAACAGAGGAAGAGACAAGTCAGGAATTTTTGAATTTGACATAAGCAAGGTAGAAGAAGGAAAGCTGATTTTTGAGCATGATCAGGTGGATGTAAGTCGCTTAATGTATTCTAGAAAAAGAAAAGTACTGACAGGAGTGAGCTACACAGTTGCGAAAAATGATATGGTGTTTTTTGATGCATGGAGAGAAGATATCCAGAAAAAGTTGGAAACCGAATTTCCTGAATACGAGGTTGGAATAACCAGTTTTTCAAAAGATGAGACTAAAGCTATAGTCGTCACCTACAGTGATAGGTCCAGGGGCACTTACTACTACTATGATGTTGAAACAAACAAGCTTACTAGTCTAGGAAAAGTTAGTCCCTGGTTAGATGAGGATCACATGGCTGAAATGAGGCCTGTAGAATACAAATCTAGAGATGGATTAACTATACATGGATATCTGACGCTGCCTAAAGGTAGTGCTGGTAAAAATTTGCCGGTTGTTATAAATCCTCATGGTGGGCCATGGACAAGAGACTCTTGGGGGTATAGGTCTGAAATTCAGTTCCTCGCGAACAGAGGGTTTGCAGTATTCCAAATGAACTACAGAGGAAGCACTGGATATGGAAGAGAATTTTGGGAAATTAGTTTTAAGCAATGGGGTAAAACAATGCAAGATGATATCACTGATGGTGTAAAGTGGCTCATTGATGAAGGCATTGCTGACCCCAATCGGATTGCGATCTATGGAGCATCTTATGGTGGATATGCGACTCTCGCAGGTCTAGCGTTCACCCCAGATCTTTATGCATGCGGAGTCGACTATGTGGGCGTATCAAGTTTGTTTACTTTTATGGAGAGTATGCCACCCTATTGGGAGCTATATAGGTCTATGCTGTATGAAATGGTTGGGCATCCTGAAGATGATCAAGAATTGCTCGCATCCGCATCACCATTGCTGCATATTGATAAAATAAAGGCGCCATTATTTATTGCTCAGGGTGCGAATGATCCAAGAGTAAAAAAGTCAGAGTCTGATCAAATTGTAGAGGCATTGAAAACTGCAGGAATAGATGTTCCTTATATGGTGAAAGATGATGAGGGCCACGGGTTTTATAACCAAGAAAATCAGTTTGATTTTTATAGAGAGATGGAAAAGTTTCTACAAAAACATATAGGATAAATATTGCCTAAGTATATTTTTCTATACAATGTAATAAAAAACCCCTACTTATGTGGGGTTTTTTGTTTTCAGTATAAGAGTATTGACCTGATTAGTGGTAAAAATGGCTACAATAGACTGACTTTACTGGGACTGTCACTGGTTTTGTTTATGAGATGATGGTTAAATTTTGTTATGTACAGTGTAAGAATATTTTACTGCGCCCAATGATTTAGTAATGAAGCCTCTAGGCTAGAGGAAGAGCTAAATACAAATTTTGAAGAAATAGTGATTGAATTGAAAGAAGGTAAGACTGGACAGTTTACTGTTCTTTTGAATGATAAAAAGATTTATAATAAAATGAAATTTATTGGTCGATTACCAAAACCAATGGAAATCACAGACATCATTAATAAAGCATCTAACTAATTACATTTATATATCAAATAGCCCCACAGTCGTGTGGGTTTTTTGTTTTTGGGAAGATGCGTAGATCTAGAAAAAGGCTAAGGCGATTATTTATTCTTCCTCCTCATTATCAATTGGTTTATAGTTTTCATCAACTATTCTACCAGTACCTAACCCCCAAAAATAATATGTAAGAGCAATAATCATAATTGCCGAAAAATAATCTGTGCTACCTAGGAAAAAAATTTCATAGCAAATTCTTAGACTTAAGATTAAAGAAAGAATCCAAAAGAATTTTCCATATTTTTTTAAAAAGTTCTTCATAGTATAAATTAAATTTACCTAACACACCTGCACTTATGTTATTGTTTTGCTGTGTTATTTGCCAATCTATAAGGTTTTTTTATTTTTCTTAAGATGATTAGATTTAATTACACATGAGCGATACAAAAAGAAAACTTGCTGCTATTGTATTTACCGATATCGTTGGTTTCACCAAACTCTCATCCAAGAACGAGCCCGCTGCTCTTTCATTACTTGAGAAACAGCGTGATCTTCTAAAGCCTATTGTTAAGGAAAATAAAGGCGAATGGTTAAAGGAGATTGGTGATGGATTGTTGCTGACTTTTGAAACCAATAGAGACGCCGTCGACTGCGCTATAGCGATTCAGCATGCGACCAAAGATGTTGAAGGTCTCAACCTGAGAATCGGCATTCACCAGGGAGAGGTAGTCTTCCAAGGCAGCGACGTTGTTGGAGATGATGTTAATATCGCATCAAGGATTGAGCCTTTTGCTGCTGAGGGCGGAATTGCGATCAGTGGTAGAGTAAACACATCTCTTGAAAGGGATCCTGATTTTAAAACTATGTTTGTTGGTACACCGCAGCTAAAGGGGCTATCTCAGAAGACGGAGGTTTATTGTATAACCTCGCACAATCTGCCTAGGACTGATATAAGCAAGGTCAATGCAAAGATGGAGCAAAAGGGATTTAAGTGGAACTTTTATAGTGTCAGTGGGGCGGTGCTATCATTGGTTGGAATATTATTCTGGCTAAATTTTTCTTTTATCGGGATAGGGATCGCTGAGTCAAGTGAGGTACCTTCATTGGCGGTTCTTCCTTTTGAAAATAAAGGTAGCAAGGAAGATGATTTTTACGCATACGGTATCAGCTCTGATCTGATAGCTGATGTGACAAGCACGGGTATGTTAAGAGTTGCTGGTCTAGCTGATATAGAGAAGCTAGAGTACTCAACCATGAGCTATGATGAGTTAGCCAAAAAGCTTATGGTAAGGTACATAGCAAAGGGGACTCTCTGGAAAATGGATACGATGTTCCAACTGTCCATGGAGCTCTTTGATACAAAAGAGTCAGAGGTTATATGGTCAAACAGGTGGCAAACCGCGTGGAAGGAACTAGCGACTATTAAGCTTGATCTGTCTGATGATATTCTGAAAAATCTAAACATATTGATCACAAAAGATGTCGAACAGGTTAACATTGTTGGGAACCCAGAGGCCTATGAGTATTATTTAAAAGGCCAATTCAAAATGGAAAAACGAAAAACGTATGAAGATTTAAAAGTAGCGCGCGGTCTTTTCGAGAAAGCTATCGATCTTGACAGTAACCTAGTAGACGCAATGCTAAAACTCGCTAAAAGTTATCGATTAACTAATGAGTTTGACCGTTCTTTGGAGATAAACAAAAAAGCTTTAAACATGGCTAGGAGCTTGAAAAATAAAAACGCAGAGGGGTTCGCTTTATTTGGTTTAGGTAGTGTGGCCTTTTCGAGAGATGGAGACTTTGACAAAGCGATGCAATATTATGATGAAGGCTTAACCATTGCTGATGAGATAGGCGATAAGAATTTAAAAATGTATTGCCTGAATAATGCTGGTATCATTGAGGTTAACAGGGGTAATTACGATAAAGCCTTGGAAAATTTTGAAGAGATTTACCAAGTATACCTAGAGCTAGATGACAAAAGAGGTCAGGTCTATGGTATTCAGAATAAAGCTGTTGTGTATTTTTACAAAGGTGAGGATGAATTATCTGTTGAATTAACCAGAGAGGCTCTTAAAATAGGAAGAGAGATCGATGATCTGGACATGCAGGCAATCTCGCTCTCAAATATTGCCAGCCATCATGAGAAGAAAAGAGAATATGAAATAGCCATATCAAAATATGAAGAGGTTTTAGGTATTTTTTCTCAATTAGGCGATAGAGGAAGAATGGCTGAAACACTGAACCGCATCGGCGTGACTCAAAAAAATATGCATAAAGATACCGAGGCTATTAAGACCCACTCAGAGGCTCTCACTATAAGTGAGGATATAGCAGATAGTAACCTAATTGCCATTACAAAACATTTTATTTCTCAGGTTCAACATTACTCAGGCGATTATGAGGAGTCTTTGAGCAACCTAAGATCTTCAAAAAATATTTACCAAAGGCTCAATAACTCTGATGCCGTTTCACTTGTGCTTTATCATATTGCTCACGGTCACCTATGGAGAGGTCACATGGACAGCGCCACTGTTTATCTTGAAATGGCATCAGAGATCAATAACAAAATAGGAAATAAAATATTAAAATGTGAATTCTTGCTGTCCAAGCATTTAGTTAAATTTTTAAAGGGTGAAGAGAGCTTAGACCTGCTAGAGAAAGCAGCATCGATAGCCAAAGAAATTGGCGCAGATGAGCAATATCTTAATGCGCAGGCAGAGATCGGCATTTTGCACTTTTACAATGAAGAGTATGAAAAAGCTCTAGAGTACCTAAAGCCTCGCATGGATTGGCTTATTGAAAAGGATGAATACATCAGTTTATATACGATGTCTAATTACCTTTTTTGCCTTAAAGCGCTTGGAAAGGAATACGATCTTTCTGAGCTTAACAAGTTAATTCAAACAACCCCAGAGTATAAGATTGACTTTATAACCTATTATTCATTGTATATAGTCTTGGGAGATACAAAGTATTTAAAGAATGCTTATGGCCGCATAATGGCCTTGAGATCCAACCTGGAGCCGGAAGCATCTAAAAAGTTTATAAACTATCCAATTATTAAAAAAATATTGAATGCCTATTCAAAAAATATTTAATTAGCAAAGCACTCGCCTAAATATAAACCGGAATCAGGGACTGACTGAACTAAATCCTGATAGAAAATTCCATATCAATTGATCAGTGCCTACTCCGTCCTTTGTAATATCAAGCCAGATATGATCTCCGTTTACTACTTTATAATACTTAATATAGACTCTATTGTCTTGATCCTGATACGAATGAAGCTCTATATCGAGACCATCAGCGCTGTAGCTAGTTATATTTGGAGTCAAGGATGTTATATTTAGATTAGCCCAAAATTCCAGTGTCTCATCAATCGATGCATAGTACCCATCAATACCTCCAACCGGTCGGGCGTTGTCTGATGATCCATGGATTATCATAACACCTATTTGTTGAGAGGGACTACATTTAGAGCTAGGACTTTCTAACATCAATCCTGAGACAGGAGCGATTGCGGCTATTTTGTTTTCTAAATAACAACCAAGAGTGTAAGACATGTCAGCACCGTTTGAAAAACCAGTCGCGTAAAGTCTGGTAGAATCGATATTGTAGGTAGATGATAAATCATTGATAAGTGCATCAATAAATCCAAAGTCATCAACGTCGCTCTTGTTGCTGTCTGATGGTAGCATAGAGTTCCAATGAGTTGACCCTCCACCATCAAGCTTTAGACCTTGTGGATAAACCAAAATGAAATTGGCAGTATCTGCTATTGGACGCATGTCTGACAAATACAATTGGCCAGTAGCGGTTCCGCCACCACCGTGAAAATTTATTACCAAGGGTGCAAGTATGTTTTCATTATAGATATCAGGAACATAAAGAACATACTCTCTGTTTACTCCATCATGGGTAATGGTTAATGCGTCCTCGTTTTCGATATCATCCTTTTTTCCCCAGCCATCGTCTTTGCTCCAAAGATCTCCTGATTTAGAGTTACCACTGTCTTGACAGGAGAATAAGAAAAAAAGTACAAAAGTAAGGGTGGTTGCTCTAATCATTTGCTTTCCTAAATAAAAAATAGACTTAATTTTATTAATAAATTATTAGGATAGCGTTAGGTTATCTTACATATTTGTTATACCAATTAACTAATCTCTCTATATAATCTAGCTGGTGTGCTCGTTCATTGATTCCGTGTGGCTCCCTTGGATAGAACACCAGCTCAGTGTCCACACCCTTGATCTTTAGCGCTTGGTAGAGCTCCAGTCCTTGTTCAGGGTGAACTCTTTTGTCCTCTAGCCCGTGTATGATAAGTGTAGGTGTCTTTGCCTTATTAATATGAGCCAGTGGTGAGCGATCCCAGTGAAGGTCCATTTCATCAAACCACCATGAGTTCCAGTGTACGATTGACATTTCATATGGAATATCCGTTGTTCCCATAAAGCTTATCATATTTGTAAGGCCGGCACCTACCATAGATGCCTTGAACCTGTGGCTGTAAGTGGTAGCTCCTAAGGCAGAAAAGTATCCACCGTATGACCACCCGCCAGTTCCAACTTTATCTTTGTTTACAATACCCAATTCAATCAGATGGTCTATACCTTTTATTACGTCATCATATTCAAGACCTCCAAGGTCATTGTGGTCGGCCTTAGAAAAGTCTACGCCTCTGCCGCCACTGCCGCGGTAATTGGGCTGAAGTACAACATAGCCCTCTGCAGCCAAAAGTTGCACCGGATAGCCTGGAGATGTGTTCCAGCCTTCTAGACTAACACCTTCCGGGCCACCATGTATTTGGAGTATAAGCGGGTAGCGAGCTCCTTTTCTATAGCTGGTAGGATATGTGATCACCCCTTGAATATTAATTCCATCAGCTGATTCCCAGTTTATGGTCTCTTGTTTTCCTAGTTTAATATTACTAATAAAAGGATTAGAGGCTGTGATTTTGCTGAGATCATCTTTATAAAGACCTTTTATAAATAATTCATTTGGGTGTTCATTTGAGTGGCCGGTAATCAGGAGCTGGTTTGTTTTATGGTGCAGTTTAACCGAAGAGATAATGTAATCCGGAGAGTAAACATCCTTTTGAGATAAGGTTTCCTTATTTTTTACAACTTCGTTGGTGATTAAAGATAACACTGTTCTAGTGCCGCGGACGGATCGTGCCAGAATAACTTCATTATCTACCCACTGTAGATTGTAGAAGGATTCATTAGTTCCTTTAAAAGAAATTGTATTTTTGGGATTATTAATTGTTACTGTGAAAATACTTTGTGATAGCGGATCATTTCTGCTGGTAGCACCTAAGAAAGCTAGTTTTTCCCCATCTGGAGAGATATCCATTTCACCTAGTTTCCCTGGCGTATTAAGAATCTTTTTTGGTTTACTCCGAGGAATTTTGACTTTAAACAATTGACGATTCATCAGTTCTAAGTCTGCTCCAGGTTTTTTTGTAGCCTGAAATATCAGTGTCTTACTATCATCGGACCAAATGAAATCATGAACATGTAGGTCGTCATTAAAAATCAAATTTGTTTTATTCTTACTGACGTTATAAAGAAACAATCGTTGGTAGCGATGGTTCCTATCTTTAACGATCATATCATAGCCCTTCTCAATTTTTTTTTCTTCATCGGATGAAAGTGTATCAGTAGATAAAAATGCGATCCAGGCTCCATCCTTGGACCATTTGTACTGCCCTATACCAGATGGATGATCAAAAAAACTTCTTGATTCTCCTCCATCAATGGGTATGCTGTAGAGCTGAGTCTTTTCTGAAATTTCTTTTCGCAAAGATAAAAAAGTAATTTCTTTTCCGTTTGGGTTCCACTTAGGGGAGTAGGAGTTGTATCCTGAAGATGTAAACTGTATTGGATCCTTATCGTTAATTCTTTTAACCCAGACTTGAGTGTGTCTCGGGCCAGGTTTTTCGCTTTCTTTTCTAGGGGTAGACAGTGTGTAGCAGATATTTTCACCATTTGGACTGATTTGGGCTGATGAAACATATTTAAGGTTAACGATATCTTCTTTGGTAATACTACGGGCTCCATACAAAAATGGGTTTAGATAAAAGGTAAGGCACACTAAAAAAAAATTATATATCATAACAGACTCCCAAATGTTTGACTATTAAATCAAATAATATATTATCATCATATTTATGATAATGGTAGATTTATTTCATATAATCAATTAGCCTCATAAATTTGGACTGAATTCACTGGGCCTGTCACTTGTTGTAACTATTTTTGAGGTGGCGGTTTAATATATTATCCAAATAAAACAAAATATTAGAACTACTGTAACTAGGCGCTTTTGGTAGAATTGATCAAAAATAAAAAACCCCGCAAAATTGCGTGGTTTCTCTTTATGACCTAAGCGTACCGGTGGAGGGAATCGAACCCCCACTCACTTGCGTGAATCGGATTTTGAATCCGACGCGTCTACCA
>CAYFIF010000045.1:0-9110 GCA_964343085.1 uncultured bacterium
TTTATCAAAAAGTGGACATAAAAATGGTGGACACAAAGCATCCAATTCAAAAATCTCAACCTAACTTTCCCAACCTAGATTAGAATGATGGGGGGTACACCTGATGTATAACATGCTCACACATTTTGATGCTATTTTTTTAAAGTTTGGGTAGATTTGGATATGCCTAGATATTTATCAACATTATTATTGACTGGGTTGGCTTTTTGGAGTTGTGAGGATTCCACTGACCAAAATAATGAATTGGATAGCCATCCATTTGACTACTTATTAGAAGATATTAATTCATCATCTCAAAGTTATGGTAATAAGGTTGGCCCATCCTATTTTGAAGATAAAATAACTCTCAATTATTTTGGTCATTTTGGTTGAGGTACTTGTGCTGCCCGGTTCGGACAGCTTAATGATATTGTTAATGACTTAAAATCGCAAGACTACCCTTTAGAACTAATTGGAATAGGAAAAGATTCGCATATCACTAGTTTAGGAAACTGGACAAATAATAATAATGCTCCTGTTTGTTCAGATCAATCACCCTTTCCAACATGGACTAGTTGGGCTGCATCTCAGAGGGAACTATATGTTTTAGATCAAAATAATGAACTAGTGTTGCAACAAAATGTAACAAGTGGTCTACCAGATAACCTTGCAGACCTGATTGAAAGTCTTATTACTCCCGCAACAGTCCCCTGAAGTTTAAGAAATATTTATTTAATTGAGACTCACACATTGTAATGCTGTTTTTTGAAAATTTTGCTATATATAATAATGCTAACATCCATTGTGGAATATTTTTTGTAGCATAGGAAATGGAAAAAACTACTTTCTTCATTCTATTAGGTATAGGCTTAGTTTGCGTAGCTATCCTTATGTGGATGATGGGTATTAATGATTTCAATGAACACGAATAAGATAGACTTTCTTTTTAACTCTAAACCTCACATTCGTGTGGTTTTTTGTTTGTGTAATGATGGGTAGATTTAGATACAATTAATGAGTTATCTCCTATATACAATAATTGATAATACCTTCAACTTGTTGCAGATGCTTATAATAATAAGGGTAATCTTGAGTTGGATACCTCATGACCCATATAACCAGTTAATACAATTATTAAATCAAATAACAGATGTCATACTTAAACCAATCAGGGAAGTTCTGCCATTGCAAAGTTCTGGTATTGACTTCTCTCCCATTGCGACATTTTTTTTACTGGGATTTATAAAGAAATTTTTACTTATGGCAGTATAAAGAAAGAAAAGGCAACAATCCTGTGATATGTTTTTGTTTTCAGGAAGATTATAAGATTATTAATAATAATTAAATTATAATTGTGAATTTGTTATTTCTTCATTATAACACATGAAAAGAGTTCTATCAATTGATGTATTTAGAGGTATAACCATGTTTCTCATGATTTGGGTAAATGATTTTTGGACTTTAAATACTATCCCCAAATGGTTAAAACATGCAGCATCTGGAGAAGATTACCTGGGGTTTTCAGACCTGATTTTCCCTTGGTTTCTTTTTGTTATGGGCATGTCAATACCTTTTTCTTTAGAGAATCGTTTTAAAAAGAAAGAAACAAATTTTAAGGTGTTGAAGCATATCATTTTTCGTACACTCGCACTTATTATACTAGGACTTTTTCATATGAACATGGAAATGTATAATCATCAAAGTTCACTATTCCCAAAACCATATTTTGTTATTATGTGTACGGCAGCATTTTTTATGATATGGAATATATACCCGCAATCTGAATCGAATAATATTCTTTATAAAATTATTCCAATTATTGGTATGATTATACTCATATGTAGTCTAATTGTATATAAGGGACAAGATTATAATGGCATCTCTATAGGTTTTAGTATACATTGGTGGGGCATACTTGGCCTAATAGGATGGTCTTATTTTATAGGAGCAATATATTATTTTATTTTTAGGCAATCATTTTTTATAGCAACAATAGCATTTTTTATTTTCATAGGAATAAATATTCTTAGCAGTAGTGGGATTGCATATAATATTTTCTCGTGGCAAAATCCAGATTGGATTCCTGGAAGTGGCGGTCTTCAAGCTCTTACTATTGGTGGAATTATGACCTCTCTACTTTTGATGAAACAAAATGGCATAAATAAAATTACTAATCTATATATTATACTATCTGGGGTAGGATTAATTTCACTTATTACAGGTATTTATATTAGACAATATTTTATAATCAGTAAAATTAGTGGAACGCCAACATGGATTCTTATATCACTTTCTTCTGCATTATTTATTTATGCTTTAATACATTGGATTGTTGATATTCAAAAAAAGATATATTGGTATAAACCAATACAAATCGCTGGCACGGCAACATTAACTTGTTATTTAATTCCTTATTTTTTTAATAGTTTTAGGACCATACTAGATATTAAACTACCGTTATTTTTTATTACGGGTTTTACAGGACTTTTGAAATCTATTATTTACTCATTTTTAATTATAGGTATCTCATGGGGCATAACAAAAATAAAGATTCAACTAAAAATATAATAATTTAAATCATGAGTGAACTCAATAAATATTATGATATGATCATTTTAAACCCTGGGATCCGGGGTATAACTCTAATTTTTTTATCTGTCATATCAGCAAAATTTGTAGATATTATTTTTTCTTTTATCTTTAAAAAACTGGTAAATAAAACAAAAACTAATCTTGATGATAAAATGTTAGCTCTTTTACATAGACCAATTTTTTATTCAGTTCTTTTGATTGGTTTTGTTATTTCGATAAAAACTGCAACTTTACCTGATTATATTGAATTCACCCTTATAGGAATTTGCAAAACGATTACAATTTTTATTTGGTTTTTCGTAACCCCGAAAATTTTTTTAATGTCTATGGAATGGGCATCAAAAAAAACTAAAAGTTCATTACTACAAAAAAATACTGTCCCGTTATTCAATAATCTTGGGAAAATCGGTATTGGTCTTTTAGGAACTTATTTTATTTTTCTAAGCTGGGATATTAATATAAATGGTATCCTAGCCTCTGCTGGTGTTTTAGGTGTTGTTCTGGGATTAGCTGCTAAAGACACAGTCTCAAATTTTTTTGCAGGAATTTTTCTTTTGGCGGACGCACCATTCAAAGAAGGAGATTATATTTTATTAGAGACCGGAGAAAGAGGATATGTAAAACAAATGGGATTAAGATCAACTCGATTCATGACCCGGGATGATATTGAAATAATTATTCCTAATTCAGTTATAGCAACATCAAAAATTGTCAATGAAAGTGGCGGGCCTGAAGAAAACGAGAGGATAAGAATAACCTTACTGATAGCCTATAATACAGATATTGATAAAGTAAAAAAAATATTGATTGAGATTGCTGAGAATAATGAAAATGTATTAAATGAACCTAAACCTAGAGTCAGATTTAGAGAATTCGCTGAAAATGGTTTGCGACTTCAATTACTTTTTTGGATTTTAAAACCTGAAACCAGAGGTAAGATTATCGATATAATAAATACTGAGATTTATAGGCAATTTGAAAAAAACAATATTACTATCCCCTACCCTGTAATGGAGCTATTAATGCCAGAAAAAAATTAATCCTCTGCGTTTTAATATGCCCAAAAACAAAAGTCAAAAAATTATAATAAAAGATGATTTAGGTTCAAAAGTCACTATTAAAGATGATGGCACTTTAGAGGTCACTTCTAATCATGAAGAAATCAAACCTGAAATCTATACTTCAAGATTAAGTGATTATTCAAAGAGTAAATTTAATATTCATTACTATGACGAAAATGGTAATGAATTAACCGACCCACAAGATATAAATAGATTAGAAAAACAAATAAGAAAAGCTGAAAAAAAATCAAAAAATCTTGATAAATAAAAAATAACAGATAAAGTAAAATATCTCCATCTTTTACAATATCTAGATAACTATCCCGATAACTAAACTTAGAAAAATTATTAATATAACAACATCAAAATACCATGCACTCCAGGTTGGATCTTTCCATATTCCCTTAAAATAATTAAATAATAGAATTGCTAGGAAAATAATTAATGTAGCAAAACCAAATAAACTGATCTCCATATATAATTATTCTTTATAGTAAGTCTGGTAACTAACTATAACAGCCTGATTTGTTAAAATAAATAAGATCGCTAAATCTTGAGAAAAAGAAGAAAAAACATGAGAATTAGAACTAGCCCATTTAAAACCAATAAAAGAACAAAAAATAGCAACTGACAATAGTGGAAAAAATTTTGAAATTAATTTATCAGCTTTAATTAAATCTTTTATAAACCCCATTTTAACACCTTTATTTATTTAAGAAAAATTTAATATCTTTTTTTGGCACCCAAAAATTTATCTTTAAAGAATTATATTACTTTTATTAATAAAGTTAAACAACTAATAATGTTATTTTTTTTTAGGTTAGTTAGATTTCGATGTGAAAAAAATATTCCTCCTTAAAAATCTATGAATTACAGATCTCTTGTTCCATATATAATTAGACGATTCATTAAAAAAAAAGCTGGGATTCCAGATACTTGGAACACCCTGATTAAATTGAAAAAAGAACACAATTTCTATCCAAAAATAATTTTTGACGTTGGCGCATATAAAGGAGAGTGGACAAAAATGTGCTCAAAAATTTTCCCGAATTGCCAATATTTTTTGTTTGAACCACAAAAAAAATTAAATCTTTTATTAGAAAACCCTCTTCCTAAAAATATCACATATGAAAATATTTTATTAGGTAAAAAAGATAATGAAAAAGTGAATTTTTATGAAAATGAGACTAGTAGCTCTGTTTTAAAATTCGGGAATCATAATAATCCCACTTTTAAAAAAACTATGTCTCTAGATACTTTCGTTAAAAATCAAAACATACCAGATATAGATATCTTAAAAATTGATGTCCAGGGTTACGAATTAGAAGTTTTGAAAGGTTCTTTATTATCTTTAGAAACAATTCAGTTTTTAATAGTAGAAGTCTCATTTTTAGAAATTTACGAGAATGCACCGTTAGCGAATGAAATTATTCAATTTTTAAATACCCAAAATTTTCAAATTTTTGATATTGTTGATTTTAAGTTGAGACCTTTGGATAGAATACTTTTTCAGGTTGATATGTTTTTTATCAAAAAAGATTCAATAATTATAGAAAATAAAAAATATTATTAAAATTTATTAAACTAATTAACACTTGATCTAATTGAATTATTCAAAATAAATAGATGCTTTTATGAATATGATTTCAATTATATCTTTTGTTTCCGCGACTAGTGCAGTCATTTATTTTACCTATCGCATTGTTCATAAAATGGAAAAATCTGATAACCCCTCAGTAGAATATTTTACAGGTGGGCGTGCCTTGGGATGGCCAGTAGTAGGAGGATCTCTTCTACTAACAAACTTATCTACAGAACAATTAGTAGGACTTAATGGTTCTGTTTTTGGAGATAAAGCTTTAGTGGGTATTGCATGGGAAACTCTAGCCGCATTTGCAATGATTGCAACAGCACTTATTTTTCTACCTAAATATCTAGCTAGTGGATATACAACTACGCCAGCATTTTTAGAAAAACGTTTTGATAAAACCACACGATCATTAGTATCCGGTCTATTCCTTTTCGGTTACATAACTGTGCTATTACCTGTAATTCTCTATACTGGATCCTTAGCTTTGAAAGGTATATTTAATTTAAATATTCCTTTATGGATTATAGTTTCTGGCGTTGGAATTTTGGGTAGTTCTTATGCTATTTTTGGTGGATTAAAATCTGTTGCTGTAAGTGATACTCTTAATGGTATTGGGCTATTAATTGGTGGCCTGACTGTACCCGTTCTTGCTTTAGTTTCATTAGGAGAGGGCTCTTTTTTTACCGGTTTATCTACCCTATTAAATAAAAACCCACAATATTTATCTGCACTACAACAAACCAATATTGATGAAAAAGTTGTTTCTGTGCCTTGGCCTACCTTATTTACAGGAATGATGTTTATACAAGTATTTTATTGGTCTACAAACCAAGTGATCGTCCAACGGGCCATGGCCGCGAAGAGTCTATCTGAGGGACAAAAAGGTGTTTTGTTTGCCTCTGGGATGAAACTACTAGGTCCTCTTATGCTCTGTTTCCCTGGTATTATTGCCCTACATATGCCAGAACTTAACATTGATAAAAATGATCAGGTCTATGGCTCGGTTGTTCGGCATGTACTTCCAGACTGGTCATTAGGACTATTTGCTGCGGTTTTAATGGGATCTGTTCTAAGCTCGTTTAATAGTGGTTTAAATAGTGCATCAACATTGTTTTCACTTCAGTTCTATAAAGGATATCTCAATCAAGAGGCCTCTGGAAAGGAAATTGTATCTATAGGGAAAAAATTCGGAGTTGGAATTGCGATTACTTCAATATTTATAGCCCCAATGCTAGAACAAATGAAATCTATTTTCGAATATCTCCAAAAAATAAATGGCCTGTACAGTGTGCCTATAATTGGAATTTTTATTTTAGGAATTAGCACAAAATATATCCCGGCTATTGCAGCAAAAATTGGAATGGCTGTTGGCATAGTGTTTTATGCATTTTTTACTTTTATTAATATAAAAAACGTTCCAGTATTTTTTGCAAATAATGAGGGTGATCTTCACTGGCTTCATGGATATTTTATTAGCTTTACTGCCTCGGTAGCTGTAATGATAGCAATTGGCTATCTTAGACCAAAAACGGTAGAAGAAATCAAGATCAGCGAACAACAAGATCCTTCTCCCATCGATATGACACCATGGCCTTATGCAAAAAACGCATCTTACACTATTATAGGAATCACAGTTTTTATTTATTTTCTATTAACATTAGTTTCAAAATAATAATAAAATCATATTTTATAATTCATTTTGAGAATCTCTACAACTAACCATATATGGGGTATAAAAGAAGAATAAATCAGAAATCCACCTAATTATAACTACTAAAAACAGAATGTTTTTTGTTTGTCAGATGATAAGTAAATTAGAATGAAATTAGATAAATATGACCTCCAAGGTTTTCAGTTTATAAAAATGATTCCAGAAAAAAAACTTCAACAAAATAGATGCTTCTTATCAATTTAATAGTACTTTTTCTATCTAGAGTTTTATCCCTTATTTATGGATATGAAGCATTAAACTTACTCTTAAAATTCACACCTTCACGTTCTTCAATCTTTTTATTAAAATATTATGGTGCCACTATTGGTAAGCGTGTAACTATTCAGAGTCCTCTTATAATCCACAACGGTAAAAAAGGAAAGAAAATGTACCAAAACTTAGTTATTGGGAATGATTGTTATATTGGAAGGGATTGTATTTTTGACCTAGATAATATAATTCAGATTGGAGATAGAGTAACCATCTCTCATCGAGCAATATTAAATACTCATACAGACAAAGGAAAGGCAAATATTGCTATTGAACTAAATAATAAATCTTCGAGCCAAATTAATATTGAAGATGATGTGTATATAGGAACTAATGTAACTATTCTTCAAGGAGTTACGATTGGTAAACAGTCATTAGTTGGTGCCAAATCTTTAGTTTCAAAAAATTTACCTGAAGGGTCAAAATCTTATGGTGTCCCTGCAAAAATGATAAGTTGAAACCTTATTATTAACATAAAATAGAATTCTATATTAATAGATTAACTTGAACCAGTATTTACTTTAGGTTCTTGTTTTTTGATTATAAAAAATTAAAAAGGAGATTCTTAAATGAAACAATACTTTACTGGATTTTTTTCCGCTTTTTGTATCAGTATCAGTTTATTTCTTTTCTTAGATAAGGATATTAAAGCCTCCAATGATACTAAAACTGATAAAATAATAATTGAGGGTCCAAATGGAACAACTATTATTCGAGGAGGAACCATAGAATTATTTAATGCTAAAAACCAAGAAATTCTTTCTTTGGGTTATAACAGAAAGATGGATGGCCAAATAAATATTAAAAATAATATGGGATATAATATAGTAAATATAGGAGCACATCATGGAGATGGATTCGGTGGTAATGGTGTTGTTAGTATAAACAATGAGCACGGTGAATATGGCTGGTCAGTAATCGGCAAGGTGAGCCCTGATCACTATAAATAATCCTTTTAAAATAGTATATATACTAGAACTAAATTTAGATCATGTCATTGTTTAAAAATAATATTATTGAAATTCTTGATGCAACTCAGAAAGAAAGAGATATCCTCACTACGCATCCAATTTATTCATCGATTAAAACTATATCAGATTTAAAAATCTTTATGGAAAATCATATTTTTGCGGTTTGGGATTTCATGTCAATTTTAAAGTCATTACAAATAGAGTTAACTTGTGTAAAGACGCCTTGGATTCCTAAAAAAAATTCTCACGCAGCAAGATTAATTAATGAAATAGTAGTTGATGAAGAAACTGATTCTGATCCAACTGGAGGATATGGTAGCCACTTTGAATTATACCTTTTAAGCATGGCTGAAGCAGGCGCAAACATTGAACCAATAAATTCATTTATTTCTGGATTGTCTGATGGTGAGCCACTGTCAAAACAATTGAAAAATCAATCTATCCCAAATCCAGCCAAAGAATTTGTACGCTCAACTTTTTCGGAAATAGAAAATGCACCAGTTCATATTCTAGCAGCAGCTTTTACCTTTGGGAGAGAAGAAGTAATTCCTCAGATGTTTAAATCATTCATAAAAAAAATGAATATGAAAAATGAGAAAAAATTAGATACATTTATTTATTATCTTGATAGACACGTAAAACTTGATGGCGATGTTCACGGATCCATGGCATTAAACATGGTAAAACAACTATGCGGAGACGACAGAAAAAAATGGCAGGAATCAATAGAAACATCTAAAAGAATGTTAACTGCAAGAGCACATTTTTGGAATGGAATTCAGAAAACGATGTCCTCAAAAAATCATCCTCAATCAATCGATAAATTGATTGAATCTTTTTAACTATAATATGGAAATAGCCACGGGGCTTGGTTCATTAAGGGAATCCAAGATATTTGTTTGGGAGAAAACAAATTAATTTAAACACCCGTGGCT
>CAYFIF010000045.1:9210-12231 GCA_964343085.1 uncultured bacterium
TTTGATTTTTATATGAAAGAAAAGGAATTATTTTATTTAGATTGCTTTATACTTTATTATTAAGAAACAGGTAGTGTAAATCTAAAAATGGTTTTGTTTTCATCTGATTTTCTGACTTCTATCTTACCATTATGGACTATAGATATATGTTTTACAATCGCAAGCCCTAAACCTGTTCCACCAGTTTTTTTACTTCTAGATTTATCTAATCTATAGAATCGATTAAAAATTTTATCAAACTCTTTTTCAGGTATTGGCTCACCAACATTTGATATATCAATATATATACCATCTGAGCTCTTTTCAATATCCAACCAAACATCTGTATCTACGTTTCCATACTTTATTGCATTTTCTAATAAATTTGTGATTGCCTCTTGCATGAGCTGCACATCAATAAATGCATTAACAGATTGAGGGTGTTTCGTAATTACTTTGGTTTTATATTTTTTTAAGATCTCATCTAAATCTTCTATACTTCCATTTACAACTTCTACTAAATCATGATCTGAAAGACTAAAAGAGTCCTCATCCTGCAATGCCTCAATTCTAGATAGCCTAAGTAAATCATCAATAATTGAATTTAGGCGATTTGTTTGCTTTAGAGCTTTTTTAAGAAAATTATTTTTATTCTCATCAGGTATATCACCTTGAGCCGTCTCAACATATCCAGCTATAGAAGTAATAGGTGTTTTTAATTCGTGACTTACGTTTGCAACAAAAACACGCCTCATCGCTTCTAGTTGCTTAAGTCTAGTTACGTCTGTCATAACCAGAAGGCAACCAACCTTTTTTGATTTTTGACCTCTTAAAAGGGTGCCATTCACACTGAAATAACTCTTTTTCAATTTTCCTATCCGAATCTCCTTTGAAACTGGTCTACCTTTATTGATTAAGGTTTTAATTATTTTTTTTAGATCTTTATTTTTTATTTTTTTATCATAGGTCTTTCCTATATCTTCTTTGAGGTCAAGATCTAAATACTTCGCAGCTGCATTGTTAATAGTAGTAAACCTCTTTTTAAGATCAAATGTCAGCAAACCCTCTGACATGCTATACTGAATGATATTTATGTATTTTATAATATTTTCTTGTTCATTTCTTTCTTTTGTAATTGTATTTATTCTTCTTTTTAGTTCTGAAACCATATCATTAATTGCAACTGTTATGGAAAGTATTTCTTCTGTATTTATAAATAAATTTTCTTCTGGCATTGGAATTGGTTCCAGCATATCTCCAGAAGAAATCCGCCTTGCGCCTTTTCCAATTAAAAAAAGTGGTTGCGAGATAAACCTGGATACTAAAATAACAGAAATCGTAATAAATATCAGAATGATGATATTAATAAATATGATTCGATCTCTAGCTTTACCAATACTTGTTTCTAATGAGGACATAGAAGCTGAGGTCCTGATTATAAATGGCTGGCCATTAAAGTTTGTTAAAACAGCTACATATAACATATCTTGATTAGTCGTGGTACTATATCTTTGCGATGCTCCAATGCCATCTTTTAACGCATTTTCTATCTCATCTCTTTTCTTTGCCGACCTATGGTTTTCCATCAGCAATGGGTTCTTATCAGAGTCGGCAAAAACCGAACCCAGAGTATCCATTATAGTAATTCTAATTTTAGATTTTTTTGATAACTCAATGATAAAGTTTTGTAGCTCTTTATTTGCCACTTTATTATTAATACCTGATTTAATGAGATAAGCTTTAGATGCCAGATGATCTTTTGTTTCATCTAGATAGAAAGATTCAATGAATGGCACAATAAAGTAAAATTGTGCCGCAATACCTACAATATATATAGGCAATAAAAAATATAATAATTGTAAAAAGAGTGGTCTATATTTCTTCTTCATCCGGTGTAAACCGGTATCCAACACCTCGAACAGTTTTTATTAATTTGCCGGCATCTCCAAGTTTTTTTCTTAGGCCAACAATTTGAAAATCCACCGAGCGATCAGTAACCGGGTAATTATCGCCTCTTATTTTATCAATGATTTGATACCGTGTAAAGACCCATCCTGGATGCGAACACAAAAGAAA
Source organism: uncultured bacterium (assembly GCA_964343085.1). GTDB lineage: Bacteria > Fidelibacterota > Marinisomatia > Marinisomatales > UBA1611 > CAZLPW01. Next base: position 11,266 of record CAYFIF010000045.1, read on the forward strand.
TAAAATTTGAAACTCAGAGAAAGTAAGGCCGTCAACTGTTTTACCACCTACCTTTACTTCTCTTCGCCTTGGTTCTATTATTATTCCACTGATATTTAAGGCTTTTTCATCATCATGTTCAACTTGGTCTAATCTCCTGCGTAAAACAGCTTCAATTCTGGCAAGTAATATTTTGATACTAAACGGTTTAGTTATATAATCATCTGCTCCTGTTTCAAGCCCAGTTATAATGTCCTCTTCTTGGCCTAGCGCCGAAACCATAATTATAGGAATGTTTTTTGTTTTTTTGTCAGATTTAATTATTCTGCAAACATCTAAACCTTGTATACCAGGAAGCATGAGATCAAGAAGTATTAGATCTGGTGTCTTTTCTCTTACCTTTTCTATCCCTCTTTCACCATTTTTTGCTTCAAAAGAATGAAACCCTTCATTTTTTATATTAAAGGCAATAAGATCTCTTATATCTTGGTCATCTTCAATGACCAATATTTTTTTCCCTTTAAGACTCATAAAAGAGATTACAAATCAAATATTAGATTTTTATTAGTATCTTAATTTATCTCTACCATTATTTCATTATGACGGAAAGGTGGGAGCATCCAAGGTGAGTTGTATTGAGCAACCATGAATTTCCCTTTCATAGAATAGCCCTCTTCCTCTATCCAATCTTTTAGTTTGTTGTGGTATTTTTCGACTCTAGGTTTTGTTGCCCATCCTCCAAATGAGATAACAGCAACTTGGCCTAGATTTCTTTCTACTATTTGAACATCTGAATTATTTGGGTTTGGTAAAGCGTCTATAGTATGAGATCTTGGCATCACAAAAATAACTTCGTATTTCTCATTAGCATCAACAGGACTATTGGATATAACTGGAGCCGTCATTGCAATCTCCATACTTTTACTATTATTGCCAAAAATATAATTTGCAATCCTTCTAAATCCTGTATAAGTAGCCTCTTTATAA
>CAYFIF010000046.1:0-12067 GCA_964343085.1 uncultured bacterium
AGTTATCATTTTAGGAGGGGGGCCTAATAGAATTGGTCAAGGTATAGAATTTGATTATTGCTGTGTCCAAGCTGTTTTTGGTCTAAGGGATGAGGGCTATAAAACTATTATGGTTAATTGTAATCCTGAAACTGTCAGTACTGATTTTGATCTAGTAGACAGACTTTATTTTGAGCCAGTTACATATGAAGATGTTTTAAATATTATTGAATTTGAAAAACCTGATGGTGTCTTGGTTCAATTTGGTGGACAGACCCCATTAAAAATTGCATTAGATCTCTTTAAGTCTGGAGCTAAAATTATTGGGACCTCTCCCGGCAGTATAGATTTGGCTGAAGATCGAGAAAAATTTGGAGGGGTATTAAAAAAACTGAATATTTTGTGCCCCAAATATGGTACAGGTAAGACGTTAGAAGAGGTTATGATCGTAGCAGAAGAGATAGGTTTTCCTGTCCTTGCACGTCCTAGTTATGTTTTGGGTGGGAGGGCGATGGAAATTGTTTATACGAGCCAACAATTAGTAGATTATATTTCCAAATCTGCAGATGTTACAGCAGGCCATCCTATTTTAATTGATCAGTTCATAGAAGATGCTTTTGAATTTGATGTTGATGCCCTTTGTGATGGCAATTCGGTTTATATAGGTGGAGTAATGCAGCATATTGAAGAGGCGGGCATTCATTCAGGTGATTCAGCTTGCGTAATTCCACCTTATAAGATTAGTGCAAAGGTTATTGAAAAAATTAGCCAAATAACTGAAAAACTTGCTTTGGAACTTAGTGTAATTGGATTGATTAATATTCAATTTGCATATAAAAATGGTATTCTTTACGTTCTAGAGGTTAATCCAAGAGCAAGCAGGACAGTCCCATTTATTAGTAAGGTTATTAATGTTCCGCTTGCGAGAATTGCTGCAAGGTTGGCAACGGGGATTAAACTAAACGATCTTGAACTTCCGATATGGGATAGTATAAAGCATGTTGCTGTTAAAGAAGCTGTTTTACCTTTTAATAAATTTCCTAATGAGACTATTTATTTGAGCCCTGAAATGAAATCAACTGGCGAGGTTATGGGAATCTCAATGACGTTTGCACAATCATTTTTAAGAGCAACTATAAGTGCAGGCAGTAATATACCAAGTGTTGGGAAGGTTTTTATTTCTGTAAATGATAATGATAAAATGAACGTAATTAATATTGCTAGAGATTTAGCTGAAGCTGGTTTTGATTTAATTGCAACCTCGGGGACTGCCAATGAACTAAACAAAAATGGTATTCAATCAGAAAAAGTATATAAAGTTGGTGAAGGAAGACCAAATGTTGTAGACGGAATAAAAAACAATGAAATTAAACTAGTTATCAATACACCAGCTGGAGCAAAGTCTCGTTATGATGAAGAGTCTATTGGTCGCGCTTGTATCAAAAAAGGTATACTTGCCATAACTACACTTTCTGGCGCTGAGGCGGTAGTTCGTGCAATCCGAATGCTAGAAAAAAAAGTAGAAGTAAGATCAATTCAAGAATTTCATAGTTAAAAAACTCATTTGTTTATTTAGAAATATTTAAATATTATAGTACTCCATAAAAAATGTTTTTTATGGATAACAGCAATAATTAAATAGATGACCAAAGAAAAAACCCCTGAACTTTCAAAAAAAGAAGATCTTTCTTTAGATAGTTTGAATACTGTAATTGATGCTAACAAAGACTTGTATAATGAGTTAAATGCTTTAACTGAGCTAGAGGCAATAGAAAAAGTTTCATCAGAAGAAGAACAAAAAACAACTCAAAAAAATATAACAAGACCGAGTTTTGTTATATTTGATAGAATTAAAGATGTTTATTACAATAATGATTTAATTAGGTATGCACTCTGGTCAATGTTACTCATGCTTGCATCTACCACAACTTTAACAGTTGTTGAGTATGATATTTTTGAAGCTGATGTTTCTGATGATATTAGCAGTACAAGCAGTTTTCAATTTGGTGAATCAGGGCCCAACTGGGTGGATACATTTTTCAATACTTTTTGGTGGTCGGTGGTTACATTTACCACAGTAGGATATGGAGATATCAGCCCAGTGACTCACCTTGGTAAATTTTTAACGATTATTATTATGTTGCTTAATTTTGGGATTGTTACTTTATTAGGTGGTGCTGTGGCATCTGTTTTAGTAGCTGAAAGATTAAAAGGAGATGAGACATTGGATGAAAATAAATATAATGGACATTTAGTTATTGCAGGTTGGAACCCATCTGTTCCAGCAATACTACGTATTATTGAATCAAACAAGGATGCTAGTTCTGTTGTTATTCTTGTAAACGAAACAGATACTGAAATTGTAGAACGAGCCATTGCTGCCTTTGAACGATTAGACGTCACTCACCTATGTGAAAACTTCACGAATGAAGCTGTGTTAAAGAAAGCTTTTCTTGATCGGGCTGGACAATTTATGATTTTGCCGGATAGTTCAGGACTTTTACCACATGAAGATCCCGATGAAGATAAAACTGTTTTGACTTGTTTAACCGCAAAGTCTATTTCTGAAGATTGTACTGTTATCGCTCACGTACTTAATCCTGAGAATGTTTCTCATTTGCAAAGAGCAAATGTTAATGAAATTGTTATGCCTGATGAGCATGTTCCTCATCTTTTAGCGAAGCATGTAACTGATCCAGGTGTCCCACAATTATTTGATGAATTAATTAATCAAGAAGAAGAGGATGCAGGGATTCAAGAGGTTCCTATCCCCAGACCTTTATTTGGGCAAACTCATAATAAAATATCCGCCTATTTTAAGTTTAAGCACAAATGGCTTTTAGTGGGGTATGCAATAAAAAAATCTGGATTTAGTTTAGAAGATCAAATGGGTGATGATGGAAGTCCATTAATAAGAGATATGATAAAAGAACAACTTGATGGTGCTGGAATTAAACTATCTAGTGATGAACATGTAGTTGTAGAAATCAATCCTTCAGATGATTATATTATTGATGATAAACATAGAGCTTTGGTTTTGAGGTAGACTATGAATCCAACACCAGAACAAATAAAAAAAATAAATCACTTCAGCAAACTTGAGATTGATATGTGCAAAAAAATAGCATCTGTCGTAGAAATCAAGGAATGTAAAACTCGGTATCAATTACTTACTGAAGGAGAAACAGGGGATACCATGATACTTGTATTCCAAGGTCAAGTTGAGGTTTCCAAAAGCATGATGGTCAAAGCAGCGAGCGGTTTTACTACATCAAGGAAATCAATAATCCGATTGGAAACAACAGACCCCCCACCATCAGAAAAACCATATTCCGATGCAACTGTTGCGGTTGTTCCATTACCTGCTTTTGGCATAGGAGAGTTTTCTTTGGTACTTGATAATGCTATTCGCACTGCCCATGTTATTGCTACAACACCCCTTAAGTATGGAATCCTAAAGCTAGACGATTTTACTAAACTTGTTGAAGAAAACCCATCTATGGGGGGGCCAGTTTATTTTGAGGTTGCAAAGGCTGCGGTTAATAATTTGGCTACAGTTAGTGCGGACGTTTCTAATCTTACACAAGCATTCTTTTTCTCTTTGACAAGATAAAAATTTATATAATTTCCTTTAATTAGATTCGATTTCAAGCTTTTGATTTTTTTTAGGTTTGTTTATAGTTATTTTTAGTTTCCATAAGTCAATTGCAATATTTATTAACATAATTTCATTTTCATGGATAAAATCATCTGCATTGGCGATTTCTATAAAAGTATTAATCAATTCGTTTAAGTATTTTTCATCTGATCCCGGCTTATTTTGAATTTCAATTAGCGATTTCTCGAATTGATTTTGCCTAGAATCCTCATTTTTTAAATCAATGAAACGCGAGGTAGCAACATTGAGATGTTCATTAAAACTGTTTTCATCAATATTATCTACGAATTTAATAAAGCTTTCAAATATAACGGTCTTTTCGATATCATCTATTTCTTGATCCGCAAAAAATGCAATACATAACATAGTATATAAAACGTCGTGATCTACATTCCAAGTTATATCAAGTTCTTCATCGGGCTTTTCCCTGGCATTGATTTTTCTCTGTAGATCTTCTAATCTATTTTTATCATCTTCATTGAGATATCCGTCTTGTTTTTGTCTCTTTTGCATTAGTTTGTCCATCTCTAGTGATAGGAATTGAACATCAAACTCTAGTTCTTCTATTTTTTTATCTAAAAGTCCAAACAAAAGTTCTTTGAAAGGCTCAATCATTTCTTTTTCTTGGGCAAAATATATATTTATATTACCTCTATCTGTGTCTTCCCAAAATTCTGCTGTAAAAATTGATAATAAAAAACATTGCGTGTTTACATTTTGCCTAAATGTTTTTTCGTCAAAATAATCTAAGTCATCTAAATAATCTTCAGCTATTTTTTTTGCAAATTCTGGTTTTGAAACAGAAAGATAAAACAAGGCAAGTCCAATCTGAATTCTTCTGGTTCCGTTATTTCCACCCAAAATGCCTTTATCTACTGAGTCTTTCGAAAAACCTGGTGGGGCATCTAATTGTAAAATAATATTTAATAGAAATAATTGATCTTCATTACTCCAATTTTGTTCATGAATGAGAACTTGACATTTTTTTAGTTCAAAAGTTAGGGTATCCACAATAAAATAAAGAGAAGGGTTCTGGCTTGCATTTTTATAAATGTCATTTGCATAAAACTTAAACTTATCATAGCAATATTTGACCAAATCAACTCTTCCTGCAAGAATATAGGCTTGGACCATATTTGAATAATGAAATGCAAGATTATACAAGTTTCTTGGTTCGTTATTTTTATAGGCGTGTTTTACAGCAAAACGGAAAAGAGTATTGAATCTAATATTTACGTTATTGATATTTTTATTGTCATCCATATCAATGCAGGTTTTACCAACATCTATCATTTCTGCGGGTATAAGTGATGCAATATCAAAACGATCATTTTCAATCATTTTGATATAGGAGTTTCCTAAAAGTCTAAAAGTTTTTATTTCGAAGAATGTACCTGCTCCCTCCATTTCCTGATACTGTTGTTCTGTATAGGTTCTATATGTAGCATTATTCCTTATTACTGAGGTAAGTTTAAAAAACTGTTCGTTAAAATCTGGTTTTTCACGTATATATTTTTGAATCAGTTCGCTGATTTCATGTATTATTTCTGTTTGGGTTTCTTTGAATTCAGTAAATGCTAATAAATCATCTAGCTGGTCTAATGAACCCATCATTTCTTTTTGATACTCCTCTACAACTTGTTTATTTTGTTGTATTGCTGATTTGATACCCGTCTTCTGTAATTTTACAATGAACTCTTTTATTATGTTTGAAATAGTTACTACAACATTACTTGTTTTTGAATAGAGCAGGATGTAAAAAATATAAGGGAGAGATAATACCGACCCTAAAAACAAATATACATAAGTATTTAAAATAACAGATGATACTCTGCTAAGAGGATCCCAGTAAACCATGATCACAATAGCATGAAGCGAAGCAATAATTAAAAACCACACATATGTTAGGCTTAACCAATCTTTAACAAAAAGATCCATTAATTTAGGAGATGACTCAGCTGCTATTGCAATTACAATAATTAATGTTCCAAGAACCATTGCTAGTACGCCACCCCATATTTCCGGGGCAAATCCCAAGTCTAGTTGTTTATGATCTTCTAAAAGGATTCCAAATTGTTTTTCTAAAAAATCAACTATAGATGGAAAATAAAAATGGAATAAAAGATCGCTCAGGAAAACACCAATTAGAACAATGGAAAAAGAAATCAGTGAACGATATTTAAAAAGTAGGCTATTTAGCTTTACTATTAAGGAATAAACTTTTTTCATTTTAATTTATCAAATAAATATTCTGTTTTTCTGATTATTAAATAACACAAACAAGTTAGAAATATAATCCTTAATTGTAATAAATGTTGCAAAAAAGAAAAGTTGTAAATCATTTTAATATCAAAATTTAGTAAACATAGATATAATAATTTTAATTCACGAGAATCTTGATCTTAGTATATCTTCATCCTAATTTTCGCATATTTTGATGAGTCACTACAAATCTTTATGTAGTTGTTTATTGAATAATGATAATAATAATAACTATAACATCTAATTAGAAGGGGAAGTTATGTCAAACTGGAGTCAAAACCATGATCTTGTCTACGCCTTTGTCTGTGTATCGTTTCTAGCAGATGGAGAAGTAGATGAAGCAGAAAAAGAAGCAATGAGGGGAAACTGTAAAGTTATGGCCCCCGATATGTCTGATGATGACTATAATAGAACAGAAGCAGAAGTTATCGATAAGTTTATTGAGTTAGGTGATGAAGCTTCTAGGAGTGCACACTATAGTAGTGCGCTAGGTTCTCTAAAGGGAATGTTTACTAGTGATGAAGATCGTTTTAAGCTAGTAAAAAACCTTGCTTACATTGCACGAGCTGATGATTTTATCCACGAAAATGAAAAAGCAATGATTGAGGAAGCCGTAAGTGTACTAGACATGACCGATAAAGTTAATCTGGTGATTACAGAGTCAACTCTTTTTGTTGATTATAAAGGTTAGAAAACCAAGATAACAATGTAATAATAAAGCCGCACATAATTTTGTGCGGCTGTTATATAAAATATGAATAGTACAGACAGACAACCACCGCGTCGGACTGATGAACGTAGAGCGGGACATAGAAGACAGGAACACCGTAGAAAGTCTAATGTTCTTGTAGATATTGATAAGAGAAGCAGTGTTGATAAGCGTCAAGGTTATCAACGAAAAGAAAATAGACGCTCAAATCAAGATAGAAGAGAAAAATAAAAAAGGCAATCGGAACTGCCTTTTTTATATCGCGCATATTTAGTTAATATTTTAGCAGTAGACTCTCTGTATCCCATTAAGAAATCCGTTTAGAGCATTAAGAGCGCTATCAACGGCTTTTAGTATTTCTTTTCTATTTTCTTTTTCTTTTCCTAGTTCAGTAATTAGGTTTCTTACTACTTCACGGTGCCATTTATCTGCGTGCATATGTACTGTGAAAAACTTTAGTGTCTTTTTATCATTAATATTGTAGTATTTTTTCAATCCTTCTATTTTTGTTTCTGCTATTTCAGGTACCATAGATTCATAACAATATAATGCTGCTATACCGATGTGGGTTTTTTCATTTTTAGATAGTTTTGAAAAGGTTTCAACTAGTTCTTTTGTTTCATTAATTAATTTTGTAGAAAGCACCTTTCGTCTACTAATTCCAGTTCCTTCTGCAAAACGCATCCATAGCTCTGGATGATTTTCATCACCCATTTCCTCATCAACCAGATTTTCTAAAATAATTTGTCTAGTTTTGATATTATCGCAATTTGAATGTATTGATGATAAATACCTTGGGAATGTTTTTACATGGTTGAAATATTGTGCTGCATATTCCTGTATAGTTTCTAATTCCAAGTCCCCATTATTCCATGCTTCATAGAATGGATGTTTAAGTAAGTGGAGGTCATCAATTTTTTTATCAACTCTTTCGATAAATGATAGGCTGTTCATTTGGTTTTATCCTTCTATTATTAGTAAATGAATTTCCTAAAATTACCATTTGTATAAAATAAAATAAAAGGGCCAAGTTCATAATAATAAAAAATTATAATGAGTACTCAAACAAAACGAATTGCATTTCATACTATGGGGTGTAAATTAAATTTTTCTGAAACATCTACTCTTTCAAGAGATTTTATTCGATACGGCTTTACTGCAGTTGATTATAAAGATGTCGCAGACATATATGTTCTAAACTCTTGTTCTGTTACTAATAATGCTGACAAAGAAGCGCGGAAGTTAATTAGGCAGGCGAAAAGAAGAAATCCATTGTCTCTTATAGCTGTAACTGGATGTTATGCTCAGTTAAGACCTCAAGAAGTTGGATCAATTGAAGGCGTAGATTTAGTAGTAGGAACAAAGGAAAAATTTGATTTAATTAAATATTTAGATACTATCGATTTCAAATCAGACTTAAAAATTTTAAGATCAGATATTGATTCTGTTAAAGAGTTTATTCCATCTTATTCTAGTGGGAATCGAACCCGATCTTTTCTAAAAATACAAGATGGTTGTAACTATAATTGTTCATTTTGCACAATACCCTTAGCTCGAGGTAGGAGCAGAAGCAACTCTATAAAAAAAACGATAAAGGTAGCAAAAAAAATCGAAAAAACAGGATCAAAAGAAATTGTTTTAACGGGTGTCAATATTGGTGATTTTGGTATAAGTAGAGATGAAAGTTTTATCGACCTTTTAATAGAGTTAGATAGATTAAAAAAAATTAAGCGAATTAGAATTTCTTCGATAGAACCTAATTTATTAACAGATGAAATTATTGAATTTTGTGCTTCATCCAAAAAATTTATGCCCCATTTTCATATCCCCTTACAGTCAGGGTCAGATAAAATATTAAATGCGATGAGGCGGAGGTACGATACTAAGGCTTATAAAGATCGAATAAAAAAAATTAATGATATAAATCCAGAAATTAGTATAGGCGTAGATGTTATAGTCGGTTTTCCTGGGGAATCGAATGAAAATTTTTTGGAAACCTATAATTTTTTAAATGAACTTGATATTACATACCTTCATGTTTTCTCTTATTCAGAAAGAAATGGAACTGAAGCGGTAAAAATAAGTGAAAAAGTCCAAAAAGATGATCGCTCTAAAAGAAGTAAACTGCTTCATATTTTATCTGAAAAAAAGAAACGCGCTTTTTATAATAAATTTATAAACACAAAAAGGCAGGTTTTATTTGAAAGCTATAAAGGTGAGTATTTAGTAGGACACACAGATAATTACATAAAAGTCCAAGTTGAAAACTTAAATAATTATAATAACCAGTTAGTTGAAATCAATTTAACTAAAAATAAAGGGAGTCATATGGTGGGTTGTATTTGATTTATATATTTCCTCCTGGTATTTATAATATAAAAAAATGATATACATTGATAGCCTTTCAAAATCTTATAATGACAATTATTTATTTTCTAATGTAGATATAGCTATTAAAAGAGGTATGAGGGTTGGTCTTGTTGGTTCAAATGGGACAGGTAAAACAACACTGCTTCGAATATTAGTGGGTGAAGAAAATTATGATTCAGGGAATGTTCAAACTGATAAAAAAATAAGTATAGGCTATCTACCGCAAGATATAATTTCTGAAACAAGATCTTCAGTGCTTGAAGAAACACTGAAATCTTTTCCTGAGCTAACCAGAATAGAAAAAAAGCTAAAAAAATTAAATGATGAATTAAAATATGATCCAAAAAATAATAGTGCCATAAAAGAAATTGGCGACTTACAGCATAAGTATGAAGCAATAGGTGGCTGGTCAATAGAAAACAAAGCAAAAAAGATTCTGGGGGGTCTTGGTTTTAAAGAAAATCAGTATAAAGAAAAAGTATCCACTTTTTCTGGAGGATGGAGGATGCGAGTTACCTTAGCTTCAATTTTATTAAAAAACCCTGATATTATCTTCTTAGATGAACCAACAAATCACCTAGATCTAGATGCGACTATATGGTTAGAAAATTTTTTATGTGATTGGAAGGGAAGCTTGGTTTTAATTAGTCATGATAGAACTTTTTTAGATCGTTCAGTAAATCATGTCCTTGAAATCGAATTAAAAAAGGTTTTTTTGTTTAAAGGTAATTATTCCAAATACCTAGATCAAAAGTCTATAAGGATAGAACAGCACAAGAGAACATTTCAAAATCAGCAAAAACAAATTAAACAGACAGAAAGGTTTATTGAAAGATTCAGATATAAAAGTAAAAAAGCATCCCAAGTACAAAGTAGAGTAAAAACTTTAGCAAAAATGGAGAAAGTTGAATCACCAGATGAGGATTATAAAACATTAAATCTAATTATTCCAAGCAAGGACAGGTCTCCATTGAAAATTATTTGGTGTTATGATTTAGGTAAAAGGTATGATGAAAATATAGTCTTTAAGTGTTTGAATTTTACAGTTGAAAGAAATCAAAAAATTGGGTTAATTGGATATAATGGTGCCGGGAAATCAACATTGTTAAAATTATTAGCAATGGTAATAGAACCAAGCTCTGGCAAAATAAAAAGTGGGAATAATGTGGGGATAGCATATTATGCGCAGCATCAATTAGAGCTTTTAAATAAAAATGAGTCAGTATATGATTCTGTATCATCAGTTTCATCTGGGAAAAGTGAAACAGAGATTCGAACTTATTTAGGAAGCTTTTTATTTTCTGGTGAAGATATAAAAAAAAATATAGAGGTGTTATCCGGAGGAGAAAAGGCAAGAGTAGCTTTGGCAAGAATGTTGATTGAGCCAGTCGACCTCTTATTATTGGATGAGCCAACAAATCATTTAGATATGAGATCCCGGGAAGTGTTGGAAATGGCATTAAAAAAATATAAAGGTTCTATAGTATGTATATCCCATGACAGATGTTTTTTGAATAAAGTCACTAATACAATATGGAAAATTCAAGGAGGTGAGATTCAGGTCTATGATGGCAATTACGATTATTTTATTTGGAAAGAGAAAGAGGTAAGAGATAAAAATTTGAAAACAGAAAAATTAATAAAGCAGGATAAAAATACTGATTTAACTTATAAAATAAGGAAAAAATATAAAAATCGACTAAACTGGATTGAGAAAAAATTTTCTTATTTAAATAATGAAATTAAGCGCGAAAAAAAAGAACTTGATGATCCAAATAATTCTAATGATTATAAAATTCTTCAGGAAAAATTAGAAAATATTAAATTGTTAGAGGAAGAATATATTAGATTAATTGATGAACAAGAAAAAATTGAGAGAAAATTAAAGAACAGTTAGTATAATAATTTCAGCAATAATTTATATGTTAAATAAGTAATCAATTTTCATTTTCTATATACTCTTCAATCGGAGTACAAGTACATATTAGATTTCTATCTCCAAAAGTATTATCAATACGACCTACAGGTGGCCAATATTTATAATCGCGTAACCATAGAGCGGGATAACCGGCATCTTGGCGAGAGTATGGGTATGTCCACTTATCTGAGCTTAATTCCATAGCAGTATGAGGAGCATTTTTTAAAAGACTGTTTTCTAATGGAGTTTCATTATTAATAATTGATTGTATTTCATTTTTTATACTAATCATTGCTTCACAAAACCTATCTAATTCCTCTTTAGATTCGCTTTCGGTTGGTTCTATCATCATTGTTCCTGGTACTGGCCATGACATAGTTGGAGCATGAAAGCCATAATCCATAAGCCTTTTTGCGATATCTTCTTCGTTTATACCGGTTTCCCCCCTTATAGGTCTTATATCAATAATAAATTCGTGTGCACAGAAACCACTAAGACCTTTGTATAAAATAGGGAAGTAAGGTTCTATTTTATTTGCCATATAGTTTGCGTTCAGGATTGCAACTTGAGAGGCCTGTTTTAAACCATCTGACCCCATCATTGATATATATGCCCAAGAAATCGTTAGGATACTACTACTACCATAGGGAGATGCTGAAACAGTATTAATTAAATCTTTGTTTTTATTTCTTGTGTGAAAATGGGTTGGTAAAAATTTAGATAAATGTTCTTTACAAACTATGGGGCCCATGCCAGGGCCACCGCCACCATGAGGGATACAAAAAGTTTTGTGAAGATTAATGTGCATAACATCACATCCAAATTCCCCTGGTTTACATAAACCAACTAAAGCATTCAAATTTGCGCCATCCATATATATTTGTCCACCATGGTCATGAACTAACTGGCAGATATTTTTTATGTTATCTTCAAAAACCCCATGAGTTGAAGGATATGTTATCATTAAAGCAGAAACCCTTTCGGAAAATTGTTCAATCTTATTTTTTAAATCATTCTCCGATACATTTCCATGTTTATCGCATTTTATTATAACTACTTCCATGCCTGCCATTACAGCTGAAGCTGGATTAGTCCCATGAGCAGATGCAGGGATTAAGCAAACATTCCTTTTTTGGTCCCCATTTTTTTTATGATACTCTCGGATTAATAA
>CAYFIF010000047.1:0-11874 GCA_964343085.1 uncultured bacterium
TTTTTCGTTTATTATTTAATGTTAAAAAAACCCCACACTCGTGGGGTTTTTTGTTAAAGGATTTAAATTCGATTTCAAAATGGAATCTGATAGACTGTGGATTTTAATATATATCCAAGAGTAATATAAGATTATGCAAAAAATGCAACCAATTCGTGTTAGTGATATTTACCAGTTTAAAATACCCCTTGAGCCTAATGTAAATCATGATGGTAGCCTGGTTGTCTTTTATGTTGAGCAGATGAATAAAAAAGACAAAACATACCACAGTAATCTATATCTTACAGGAACTAACGGGAGAGGTCTTAAACAATTAACTTTTGGTAAACGCAATGATATTTCCCCTGTTTGGTCCCCAGATGGAAAGCAAATTGCTTTCATAAGAAAATCTAAAAATAACGCAAAACAGATTTGGCTTTTGAGTATGGTTGGTGGTGAGGCATTTCCCTTGACAAAACTTCCTAGAGGAAACATTAGTAGTGTAAAATGGTCCCCAGATGGAAGAAAAATTTTATTTTTATTTCATCCTCTAGGTAAAGAGGTTATGGTGAATAAAAAAGGCGAGAAAAAGCCTCCGGTCTACAGACACATAAAAAATATATCATACCGAGAAGATGGTCATGGCTTTTTAGATAGTGAGAATACTCATATTTGGATTGCAAATTCAAAAAATGGAAAAGTAAGACAATTGGTTAGGGGAGATTATAATGATATCTTTCCTTGTTGGTCTCCTGATAGTAAAGAGATTGCGTTTTTATCTTTAAGAACAAAAGACTGGAGATTAGACAATGAAGAGCAGGATATTTTCCGAGTCTCAGTTACCACTAGTAAGATAAAAAAAGTATCAGCCCCTTCTGGACCAAAATATGGAGGCCTTTCTTATTCACCCGATGGTAAAATGTTAGCATACATTGGCCATGATAAACCCTATGAACACGGATGGGGAGTTGAAAACTATAGACTTAATATTATAAACAAAACAGGAAAAAGGCACAAAGAGTACGGTAAAAACCTTGACCGAACCTCTCAAATGATTACCCTCGGTGATATAACACCGTCATTCACGTCTACTTCACCGATTTGGAATCCAGAGGGTACTCGAGTGTACTATGGAATTTCAAGTGAAGGACGACAACAGATCGTTGAAACAGATGTTCCATCGGGAAAAACTAAAATAGTCTCTCATCTAGATGCGGTTGCCTGTTCATGGTCGGCTGATGTTTATGCAAAAACATTTGTTTATAATGGTGCCAGTTTATCATCTCCAGATGAGTTGTATTCTCTTAATATAAAAACTAAAAATACTCAACAGATAACCCACCTAAACCGGTCTTATGTTAATAGCAGGAAGTTTAATGTTTCTGAAGAGATTAGATTTAAGAATAAAAGACAAGATTTAATGGGATGGATTGTAAAGCCGCCTAATTTTAATCCAAAAAAGAAGTACCCGTTTATACTAAACATACATGGAGGGCCTCGTGCACAATATGGGCGAACATTTTATCATGAGATGTATGTGTTGGCGCAGGCAGGCTATGTGGTTATGTATACAAACCCTCGTGGTAGTCAGGGTTATGGGAAAAGGTTTTCCAAATCCATCGAAGGTAAATGGGCAGAACCAGCAATGAGTGACCTTATGGCTGCCGTTGACCATGCAATATCATTAGGATATGTTGATAAAAACAGGTTAGGTGTTACTGGCGGAAGCTATGGTGGGTACATGACAAACTGGATAGTTACCCACACTGATCGTTTTAAGGCTGCAGTAACTCAGCGCAGTGTTTCAGATCTATCGAGTATGTTTGGGAATTCGGATATTGGGTGGGATCTGGTCTGGGAGTTTGGTGGTCCACCATGGGAGAAAAGAGAGACCTATCTTAAGTGGTCTCCTATGACATATATTAATAAATGTAATACTCCCTTATTAATAATCCACAGTGAGTTTGATTTGCGTTGTAATATTGAACAGGCTGATCAAATATTTACAGCACTAAAATATTTAAAGCGCGAGGTGGAATATATCCGTTTCCCTGATGAGCCACACGGTCTTTCTAGGCATGGTCGCCCTGATCGAAGAGAAGCCAGATTGAAATTTATTCTAGGCTGGTTTGATAAATACTTAAAATAATTTTCATAATCAGAAAATGAAAATTAAAGAACTAGGTGATAGAATAGTTCCTATTCTTATAGAAAATCTTGGTCGTCAGTATCCTAATAAGCAGGGACATGTATTACTAGGGCCAGAGGATTTGCAGCTCCCTACAGAACGCACTCCGTTGTTTTATGGGAGTTATGATTGGCACTCTGCGGTCCATAGTTTTGCTTCTCTAGTTCGTCTGATTAGGTTAGCGCCAACAGCTTCTTGGTGTGATCAGGCTTTAAAATTTTTAGATAAATCTTTTACCGTGGAGTCTATTGAGGTTGAGTGTGACCATTTAAATTATCCTAGCTCTAAAAACTTTGAGATGCCTTATGGAATTGCCTGGCTTTTAATTCTTTGCCGAGAGTTAAGGCTTTACAAAGGGCCTTTGGGAGAAAAATGGGAAAAATGTTTTCAAAATCTTGAAAAAATTTCATCCGAGCGCATGATAAACTGGATTTCAAAACTTTCCCACCCAATCCGAAGTGGTGTTCACTCACAGACTGCATTCTCGATGTTGCTTTCACTCGAATGGGCCTTGACTTCAGAATCAAAATTACTTAAAAATTCAGTTCATGATACGGCAAATAAATGGTACAGAAAAGATACAAACGCGCAGATAAATTACGAACCCTCAGGATTTGACTTTCTTTCGCCAATACTTTCTGAAGCTGCTCTAATGGCACGTGTGTTTGAGCCAGAAGAATTTTCTAAATGGTTAAAAAAATTTCTTCCTAATATTGAAAAAGAAATTTTTCAGTTCACTCCGGTTAAGCCAGTAGATCGCAGTGATGGATTACTAGTGCATTTAGATGGATTAAATCTAAGTCGAGTATGGATGCTAAAAATAATTATGAATGCTTTACCTGAAGATAGTCCTTGTCGGATTCCCCTTAAGTCAGTATGCGCAAATCATCAATCAGCTTCTGAGGGGTGTCTTGAAAAAGGGAACTATTCAGGTACTCATTGGTTGGGAACTTTCTTGATATATAGTAATTCAGTTGAATATTAATAATATAGATAAATCCCAATTATTTTTTTAATTTAACTGTAAAATTTTTGTTTAAAGTTTTATTTTGGAATTAAATATGAGAAATTTTATATACATTGTTTTTTTTAACTCTTTTCTTTTTTCTGATATTATTAATGTCCCCCAAGATTATGAGACTATTCAAAGTGGTATCGAAGAGGCAGCTAATGGGGATACTGTTCTCGTTGCACAGGGTGTTTATTATGAGCACTTACTTTTAGAAAAAGAAATCGTTTTGGCCAGCCATGCTATTTATGATAATCTTGAAAATAATTGGCTAAATAACGAAAATATACAGCAGACCATTATCAGCGGAGCTGAAGATCCAGAGAATGCAAATAGAGGAAGCTGTTTAGTTATTCGCGATGGTAATATTCAGCCAACTATATTTGGTCTTACTTTTCAGGAGGGAAGAGGAAGCTCTATGGAGATTACCGAGTGCAATCTAAAGCGTCAACAGCGTTCTGGTGGTGCAATCCTGATCTATAAGGCCTACCCAACCATCACCTACAATAGGTTTATGGGTAATGGAACAGCTCAAGCTTTCGAAGAGGGAGGGGGGCCAGAGGCCACAGAGGTTGTTACCAGTGGTGGTGGGATTGGCCACTTTGATGATGAGGATATTGAGTTTGACGAGGATAGAAGTATATCTAACAGGGCTGTTAATACTAATAGAACAGTTCCAGACACAATGGTGATTCGGAATAATTATTTTGCTAATAATAACAGTGGAAATGGTGAGAATATTTATTCTCATGGATATGGTGGCTCTATAGATGTTAGCGGAAGTGTTTTTGAGAATATTGATTGTGAATCAAATACTGTTAATGAGTTTGTTCTTCATTCGATCGAGAATGAGGCGGACTATATCCAGAATGATATTTCTGGTGATTGTATTAATGATAATACCTACTACGTTTCGAGTGGAGATGGAGATGATAATAACTCTGGCTCAGAGACAGAGCCATTTAGAACTATTAGTCATGCGCTAAGTTTCGTAAAAGATGCTGGCGCTGTAACAACTATTTATGTTGGTCAGGGAGAATACTCAAGAGAAGAAAATGGAGAGACATTTCCGATCGTGGTTCCTGATAATGTCCACCTGATTGGAGATGAGGCTGAAAATACTATTTTAGATGCTGGTGCAGACCTAGAAAATCAGGCTGCTGTTATGATTATAAATGAAGTGGAAAATGTATATGTAGCTAGTATGACTCTAACAGGTGGATATTCTGAAGGACATGGTTGTGCTGGTGGTGGAGCACTTTTGGTTTCCGCAAAAGATACAGACAACCTCTCATGGGATGATCAAAGAATTAGTATGGCAACTTTGGAGAATTTAATTATTGAAGATAATCATTCCCATAATGGAGGTGGAATATCTTTTTTTAGAGTTGCTGGACCAAGTCTCACAGATGTAGTTATTAGTGATAATACATCTTCTTTTCAAGGAGGAGGTGTATTTATATATGTGTCAGACGTTACTATGAATTCTGTTGTAGTAGAAAATAATACGTGTCTAGGAATTACCTGGGAAGGAATCGATGGTGTTGGTCATGGAGGCGGAGTCTTTTTAAATCAATCTACCGGTGAATTCTCAGAGCTATCAATTTTAAATAATAATGCCTCCTCAATGGGCGGTGGTATATGGTCAAGCTTTGGTTCAGGATGGGCACTAGAAAACTCAATTGTTAGCGGGAATATTGCCCCATGGAATGGTGGAGGGATTGCTTTATGGGATAACAACTCTCAGGGTGAAGGCAGTTCTCCTACAATCATGAATACAACTATTTCCAATAATTCAGCGACCGGCTCTTGGTGGGCTGGTCACGCTGGGGGTGTGATGGCAAATAACTCTAACCCTCATATCATTGGCTCTGATATTTCTAATAATAGTTCAAATAATAATGGTGGAGGTTTAAACATATGGGCTGGTAGTGATGTTTTATTAGATGATTGTATAATTAGTAATAATGATGCCTCTGCAAATGGCGGTGGGGTATATGTGGCTACAGACGCGGTTGGAATTGAATTAAATCGTTGTTTGATTATCCAAAACAACTCAAATAGTTCAGCTGGTGGAGTATCTATAGGTAGTTCAATTGGTAAAATAACAAATTGTACTATTAGTGGTAATAGTGGTCCGAATTCTGGGGGGTTAGATTTCTTTAGTGGTTCCAGTGGGAGCATCGTTAATTCAATTGTTTGGCAAAATTCACCTAACAATATAACTGCAACCAATTCAGCATTAAGTGTTCGATATAGTAATATTGGAGGAGGGTTTACTGGAGGAGAGGGGAATATCAGTGAGCCTCCAATTTTTGATGCACCGCATGTTGGAGATTATTCACTTGGGCCTGATTCTCCATGTATTGACTCTGGTACTGCAGATTTAGATGGTGATGGAGAAGAAGATTTAACTAATTTTAGTGGACATGGTCCTGATATGGGAGCTTTTGAATCTTTTCATGGACCCGCTGAACTACAGTACGTTGTCCAGGATTCAATAGCTACTCTGTGGTGGTCTGCAAGTACAGATCCAAATTTTCAATATTATGTATTAGAGAGGTCTACGCATCCGTTCTTTAGTGAGGGTATAGATACTATGTATACCACTTCGCCAGTATATGATGATACTAATTTAGATTGGGATACATTTTATTATTATAGAGTAGCTACTTTTACAAGCAATTTATCAGAGTATTCGGATGTTATTTCTCTAATCATTGAATGGCTTAGTATAAATAAGAGGTCTCTAACTCCGGATAATTATGCTCTTCACCAGAACTATCCAAACCCATTTAATCCATTTACAACTTTAAGGTATGATTTGCCAGATGATATTGTTGTAAATATCTTAATCTATGATATGTTAGGGAAAATAGTTAAGACTCTAGTTTCTGGTGAGCAAAATTCTGGATACAAATCTGTTCAATGGGATGCTACAAATAATAGTGGTCAAGCAGTTAGCGCTGGGGTTTACATTATTAGTATTCAAGCTGGGGAATTCAGAGATACTAGAAAGATGCTTTTTGTAAAATAGCTAACTGGAAAATTTAGTTTTTGAAAATACAATCTCAATCCAAGCTTTTATTTTGCTGAATGGTAAGCTGATTTAAATTTAATTTTTCAGAAATAAGAAAACCCTACACATTCGATATTTTTTGGGATCCTGATCATAAAAAGGATGAAGAGTTTTTATTGATTCCATTTTTTTAATATTGTTGGTCTTTTTTTTTAAAAAATGTTAAAGAAAATAGCAAAGTATAGTTTTTTTATTCTAGTGGTAGTGTCAATTATTATAGTATTTTTTATCAATTTGAGCCCTCAGTTTGGATCCAACCCCTCATTAATGGATAAAGAATTTTATGAAACATTTTCTAATTTCAATGATGGTACATTTAGAAGTATGGAAGTGACTCCAGTTATGACTGGAGAAGTATCTACTTGGGATTTTTTTAAAAGTGGTGAAAGTAGGAACCCTAAGGCTGATATAATTCCAAAGAAAATTGATTATTTTTCTTTTAAAGATTTAAATAAACATAAGTATAAAATATCTTGGTTGGGGCACTCTGCCTTTATTCTAAACTTAGATGGTAAAATCATTTTATTGGACCCAATGCTTGGAAGCCATGCTGCACCTATTCCTTTGCCTAATCTAAAAAGATATAATAGCACTTTCCCAATTGATCCCGAATTAATAGAAAATATTGATTTAGTGATTATCTCGCATGATCACTATGATCATTTGGATTATTCTAGTATAAAGAAAATAAAAGATAATGTAAAAATATTTTTAGTCCCTTATGGCGTTGGAAATCACTTAAGAGGTTGGGGTGTGGATAAAGATAAAATAGTGGAATTGAACTGGAACCAAAATTATGTAATTGATGGTATTGAGTTTGTTTGTCTCCCCGCACGTCATTTTTCAGGAAGAGGCCCGCTAAACAGGAATAGTACTTTATGGAGTTCTTGGGCTATAAAATCTTCCGTTTTAAAAATTTATTTCAGTGGTGATAGTGGATATGGAAAACATTTTAAGACAATAGGAGAGGAACACGGGCCATTTGATATTTCCTTATTGGATTGTGGTCAATATAATAATGCATGGAAATATGCGCACATGTTTCCAAAGGAGGCAGTCGAAGCTGCAAACGATCTAAGAACAGAATTTTTTATTCCCATCCATTGGGGCGGATTCACTTTAGCAATGCATTCATGGGATGAACCAGTAATCGAGTCAATTAGATGGTCTAATGAAGTAGGACTGAAGTGTTTAACCCCTGAAATTGGAGATGAAATATCAAAAGAAAGACTAAACGAAGAATTTATTAAATGGTGGGAGAAATATTAAAATATTGCTTATTGTTTGTTTTTTTCTCTTTGATTTCGAATTTTTTTATTTATTTCTATTACTTTCTTATTTCCTTCGTACCATGGAGGGAGCTTATCCCAGTCAGGTATTCCATCATCTATAAGAGAACTGTTTTTAGGGTGTTTAGGGTAACCTTTAGCAGTTAACCCACCTACAATCAAGCATACAAGTTCACAATTATCATCAGCTTTAAGTGCCCTGTAGACACTGGGGCTTACTCGTATAATATCACCTTTTTTTAGCTTAAGTAATTTTCCATCTAAATAAATAATTCCTTTTCCATCAAGGATAATATAAATCTCTTCCTGATATTTGTGCCGATGTATAAATGTATATCCTTTTCCATTAGGAAGCCGAGCAAAGCTCATGCCTACACCACTAAGATTTAGGTCATCCCTAATAAATGTAATCCAATTTGGCAAGTCTTTCAGGTTATAATTTTTTTTATGATACTTCAATTAATTTTATTTCCATTAAAAATTTTAAACTTTATTATTTAAATACTAACTATTCATGAAAAGTAATTGATATTTAGTTTATTTTCTTTTCAAGAAAAATAATAAAAGCTTCTCTTTTAAAAAAAAGAAGCATTCTTCTTTGTTCTCTTTGGACCGCTTTAATACTAAACCCTTGTCTTAAAAAATTATTTAAGAATTCAGTTAACCTCTCAGTATTTACTTTAGCTGAGCCTAGAAATAATGTGCTTAATGCGCTCTCATTGTAATTGACGACTAATGCTTCATTCATTTTTATTCCTTTGATTGATTAATTAAATCTAATAAGCATGTAACAGATCAAACATTAAATGTTTAGTATAATTATTAGACCTAGTTTTTTGGGACATCTCCAAAATTATTTTTAACTTTTTGTCCGGGTTTAACCAAATAAAACAAAAGCAGAATCCCTAAGGGAGGTATAATAAATAACCAAGCCCATCTGCCACTTAAGTTTAAATCATGTAATCTTCTGACAATGACTGCTAAACTAGGTATTATTGTAAGGGGTCTATATAAGAATACTAGGACACCTACATCAGAATAGAATTTAGCAATCGGTAGATATTGGTTAAACGGAAGGTCACTGAGTTTTAAAAAACTATAGCCAATTTTTCTATCAATAATTATTATGATAAAATAAAATATTAACCAAAATAATAAAAAATACCATAGCTCGGATCTGCTAGCTCGGCCTTTAAAATTTGCATATTCGCGAAAGCATTTTATAAACCATTTCATTTTGAATAAAAAATCAATTACACTTCATCACAGTCATCATGGAGATCTGATTTTAACGGTTTCAAATGAATATGTTCTTTTGGGATATAAAAACTGGCCAATATTTCGATAGAAATAAATATAAATGCAATAGAAGCAGTTATATATGCGCCTTCGGCAATAGCAGATAAAACCTCGATGAAATGGCTAACGCCATGTAATCTTAGACCCCATCTTAATATTTCCAGGAAGTGTTTTTTGATCATTTATCTAAAAGCATTAATTGATTATTTATAAATCTAACCATCATTATTCAATTAAAAACTAAGTGATTTACCATATATGATAAATACATACCTTAATATTCAAAATATTTACAATATTTTATTTTCATAAAGAGGTTTGGAATTATAATAAACTATTTAGTTATTATATATGCTTAATAATCCTCAAAAATCCAAGGATAAAGATTGAATAAAAATAAGTCATTAAGCATATCAGGTGTGACAAAAAAATATGGCCATGTAAAGGCACTAGACAATATTTCTTTTGAAATACCTGATAAGTCTATATTTGCGCTTTTGGGTCCAAATGGGAGCGGTAAATCTACTCTGATAAAAATCTTGGCAAAGCTTACAAGTGATTGGTCTGGAGATATTATTTGTAATGGGCATTCAATTAGAAGGGGGAATAATTATTTAAAAGATTTTGGTTTTATTATCGAAGATCCTTGCTTTTATGATTATTTAAGCGCCAAAGATAACCTGAAAATATTTTCGCGTTTAACTAATACAAATTTTGATCGGATAAAGGTTGTGTTAGAATTAGTAGGCTTAACTCATCGGGGCGATGATAAAGTAGGCAAATATTCGTATGGGATGAAGCAGCGTCTTGGTATTGCACAGGCATTATTGCATGACCCTAAATTTTTGGTTCTTGATGAGCCAAATAATGGTTTAGATCCAATTGGAATAAATCAAATGGCAGACCTGATATTTAGACTAAACAATAATGGTAAAACAATTCTTTTGTCAACACATTCATTAGTTGAGGTAGATAGACTATGCTCACATGTTGTCATTTTAAAGAATGGTAACTTATTAATTGAAAAGGAAATGAAATCAAATCAAGAATATAAATTTTTTAGGGTTGAAGTCTATGATAGAAGAGGAGCTGTGCTTTTATTTAATGGGTTAGAGGAAGTAAAAATTTTAGCAAAAGAAAATAATATTTTAGTTATATCACAAGACATGACTAAATCTTCAATTGATTTAAAAAAACAGATTGAAGATAATCAAAATATTAAATCAATTCACAGGGAGTCAGATCTTATTAAATATTTTTATGATTAAATCCTTATTACATAATGAATTTTTAAAGGTTTTAAACAAAAAAAGGACTTACATCAGTTTTGTTTTAATTACATTTCTTGTTCCGATTATTGTTTTATCTATAGGCAGTGGAGCAGAGTATCTTGAAAATAAAATTTACGGTCAGTTAAGTGACTCATTTATTGTATTCGGCTCTTTAACTAATGGATATCTTGCTAGCTATTTAATTATAGCCATATTAACAGGCCAGATGCCATTTTTAGCAACTATTGTCGCTTCCGAAATTGTATCGGGTGAATACTCAAAAGGTACATTTAGAATGTATTTATCTAGGCCTGTATCCAGAAGCTTGATTTTACTATCAAAGCTCATAGTAGTTAACATATATACTATTATCATGATGTTGTTTTTTGTTTTTTATACATTGCTGGTTGGGATTGTTTTTTTAGGAAAGGGTGATTTAGCCGTGTTCCATCTGGGACTACTTTTTTTGGCTGAGGGAGATATTTTTTGGCGGTTCTTTTTGGCATATAATATTTCAACACTTGTAATGGTAACAGTTAGTAATTTATGTTTTATGTTATCAACCTGCCTTAAAAATAGTGTTACTCCTATAATTATTACCATTAGTACGGTTTTTATTGGGACGGCAATTTCTTTTATTCCTTTAAAAATATTTGAAACTGTAAATCCTTATTTATTTACAGGATATATCGACCTTTTTCTAGCAGCCTTTTATGATCCTGTTCCTTGGAATATTATACTAAAGTCTATCTTTGTTTGTTCTTTTTGGTCTCTTATTTTCATTAGTTTTTCTTTCTATCACTTTTCTAAAAAGGAAATTTTGGTATGATAAAAAAACTATTCGTTGTGTCAACTCTTTTATGTTTAATACCTGAAAACATTCTCTTATTTGGAAATTCTGATGCCACTAGAATTATAAATAATACTGAAAAAAAATTTAGATCTGTTGATAGCTATGAAGTAAAAATGACAATTTCAATGTCTATACCAGCATTTAGACTCCCAAGGAAAAAATATCACGTATTCTTTAAACAACCCGATAAAATTAAAATTGAAAGCAAAGGTTTTGGTGTTTTGCCGCGTACAGGTATGTTCACTTCACCGATGGAAAACTTCAATAATCTTACTGATATTAAAATAATTAATAATTTGAAAGAGCTTCCAAAAGATAACATTACAGTATCAGGCAATTTAATTTTAGATAGCTTGGCGCTTGAAATGCCAAATGATTATGCCAAGCTAACTTTCAAACCCACAGTTAATGTAATAATTGATACCTCTAAATGGGTAATAACTAGAGTAACCACTAAAATTGATACTCTAAAGATTATGGAAATACAGAATAGATATGATTTTGTAGACAAAGGGTATTATTTACCAGTAGAATCTAAAGTAGAATACTTCGTCAAAGATGCCAGACTTACTAAATGGATTAAAAAAGACATTGGATTGTTTATTGGCGATTACCAAAACATAAAAGGAGATATGGTAAAGGGATTGATTTCAGTTATTTATGATAATTATAAAGTTAATAGAGAGATTAAAGATTCTATCTTTTAAATAGCTCTGGTTATTTTCAAAAAAAAATAACAGCCTTCAGGTTAAATAATTAACTTAAAATTAGAATACAGTGCTCAAATTCAATCCATCAATTGGTGACTTATTTTGTTTTTTTTTGAATGGCAATTATTGATATAAACTCATACATTATATTTGCCGCTAGTAAGCTCGTGATATCGGCGGGGTCGTATGGAGGCATT
>CAYFIF010000048.1:0-11441 GCA_964343085.1 uncultured bacterium
AAAAGAACTATTTCAGATACGTTTGATCAATCTATGAGTGGTGAAACAATAGTTAATATGATGGACTTAGATTTACTCGTAGGATCAGGAGGTGTATTATCAAATAAAACACTAGACTTGTCTGATGTTTCAATTATCTGCTCACCTTGATTTCCTGCCATATCTTTATATTCTATAGAAATAGGAACAGAGCCTTCTGAATCATCCGCTGTAAAAATATGAAAATATTTGTAAACCAAGCTACTTACATTGAGCAAGCTAACATCATTACCATTAATGGTAACACTAATATCCCTTAATATTTCTGATGAGGTAAATTCAAGGAAAACAGAATCATTTTTCACTGCTAGACTTTTGTCAAATTTATTATTTGAATATAAAGATATATCATCTAATTCAGGCAATGTCCCATCAAAATAGACTACACTCTCATCTGTGGTAGAAGAAATAACTTCCCCCTCATTCTGAGCATAATCCTTATAACTAATACTAAAAACTATTTTACCATCATCATCTCCATCAAGAAAAACCCTCTCCACAGTCCACTCATTAGCACTACCTTCAACGTTTTGTTCATCACCATTAATTTCAATCACAGGTTTGTCAAGACCTTCACTGGCAATTAGTTTTAGAGTAACCATATCATCTGGCATTGCCAAACTATCATTTAATTCATTCGTAGATTTTATTGTAACAGACAATAACGTTGGAACGGTCTCATCGATAGTGAGTATGCTATCACTAACTGTACCAATTATACTATTCCCTGCTCGATCCCAAATCTCAGCAATAAATTCAACACTGACATCTTCTCCATAGCCAGAGAGAATAATGAAATCTTCTCTTGGAACCAGAATCTCTTTCAGACTTTCTAGGTCCCCTGCTTCAATGGTAAATGGGGCACCTAAATCCTGATAAAGATCACTATTATTAAAACTCGCTCGTATCTGTACTCTACCACCCTCTAGTGTCTCATCCGCCCCAATCGGGACATCAACTTTTACGGATGTTGACTGATTATTCCAATATATCTTGTCACCCTGAGAAAAATTAAAGTTTAGCAACATGAAAATAATGAGTGAAAATATTCTCAAAACACCTAACCCCACTCTTTAATCAAATTTTCTGCAATATATTTTTGATCTCTATCTTCTACTATTCTATTTTCATTTAAAGGATTATCAATAAGTTCTAAGAGTAACTGCTTCGCCTCTTTTTTATCTCCTGTTTTTTTTAGAGCTCTTGCTAAATATACTGTTTGACTAGGTGTTCGCTGACCAGTATTAAAAGCTTTGGTAAGATAATCAACTGCTTTTTTATTATCTGGCCAAGATAGAAAGAAAGGAATCTTAGGTGATTTTAGGTGAACCGCACCCAGCATAAAATAACCACCTCCATTTTCATAATAAGGATCAATATCTATAATCTTTTTTGATTGCTCTCGCATAATATCTGCTACACCTTCTCTGGCTGCAGCGAGAGTACCGTATACCTCTGCCCAGCTACCTAGATTAACCAAGTACCAATACCTAATAGCAGCCGATTCAGGATAAATAATAATCAACTTCTCTGCTAAAGCTTTACCCAAATTATATATGGATTTTCTATCCTTATCACTATCTGCAACATATTTTCCTTTAAAATAATAGCACTTCAACAGAAAGACTCCAGCTTTCAGTTCATGCTCTTTGATTTTTATAGCTCTCTCAAAATAACCTATAGCAGAATCAATTGGTTTGCTGTCAGCTCTAACACCATTACTGTTTTTTGCTCTTTCATTATAGTTTTTTATACCTAATTCAAGGTTGTTTTGACCAAGAGCTAAGGAAAACAAAACAAATATCAATGAGTTTAGTTTATTCATTATATATACATTTTAAACTAAAAATACTCTATATAGGTAATCTTAATCTCGCGCTTAAAATAATCAACCTTTTTCTTATCAAAAAGCAGATTATTAAAATCCATCTCTAAATGAAAATGATCAACAAAAGTCCAACGGACCGCAGCATTGAGATAGCCTCCAGAATTAATAGCAATTGTTCTCGATGTCATATCATTTTCATTTAATGCAGCACTATATTCTAATAGAAGTGAAAATTCTGGATTTAATTCTAAATCAAAACCAAAAAACAAATTGGGATCTGTATCTTGGTCAGCTGTTTCGGTAAAATTGTAATTTATTCCCGAGTGCAATCCCATATTCCCTAGTGGAGTTTGCCAATTTTTTGAAGAACTTAAATAAGCACCATATGCTTTCGTATCATATCTTTTTAATGTGTCGGCATCATTATAATTACCAAAGCCTTGGGTATTTATTCCTAAAGAAATACCAGGAATAGATTGGGTTTCATCAATCAGTAAATATTTTATGTTTGCCTCAGGTCTAGGGTACCAACGAAGGCTATCATCTCCAATAAGATTGGGCGAACCAAATGAAAGTCCAAACTGAAACCGGTCAGTCAACCCCGCTCTAAGTCCAGCTATCATACCTCCACTATCAAGTATTCGCATATTCAAAGAATAACTACCCCTCATTAACGTTCCCGCTGTAGGGATAGTAACTAAATCAGTTGGCGGAGGATACTCTTGGCCTAAAACTACACCAAAAATAAAAAAAAGCTGAATCAACTTACTTTTCAATATATATCACCTCGTCTTACTTTAGGAAAAATTACATCCCCTGATCGTGAGGTCAAAGTTTTGACACGACTTATAGGAATCGTTAATAGCTCCTCATCACCCTTTAATCTAAAACGTATACCGTTCTCATTCATATTAACAAAATCTACCATAATCCGGTCACCATTTTTTAAAATAAGTTCATCCCAAAACGTTTTGGGGATAATCCCGCCTTGTGGAATGATCGTTCTATTTTGATTGATTTCTTTGGTAATAATATCAACTTCATCTAACTGATTACCTGTTCTAGGAGGGGGAACACGATATAATTCATCAGCCGGAGCTTTTGCTAATGCCATATGGGAGACGAGCTCTCCATCATGACCGTATTCCCAAATCTGCACGATTTCTGCTAAAACATCAAACTGATATTTAAATCGTCTAACCATTCTTCCAGAGGGCAAGTCTCTCCATCTTTCTTCAGCAAGACTACCAAGGTAATCATAGTCTAACTCAACCTGCCCATATCTTTGACCGTCAATTGTTTCAAATACTATTAATGAAACATGTTTACCATCGGCCATCGTAAAATAAGTTCGTTGATCTTCAAAAGCTAATGGCTCCATTGCAGGATATTGCCAACGTCGAAATTCTTCTGACCAGGGTTCTTCGTCTCCTATTATTATTAACCTCTGATAATTTCCATCATCATCATATTCACCTCTTTCAATTAGTTTTTCATTTTGGTCATATTTTAGCATTTCTCTTTTCTTTAAAGTCCCGTTTGCAGCATAGTGTTCTATTTTAACCGGTATATTTTTTTCATTATAGCTGACGGCCAAATGCTTTAAACCGCGTCTATCCGTGGACATCATAGAAAGGTTAGAAATAAAATCCCGGTTATCTTTAAAATAACGAACGTAAGCAATGTCATTTTGGCCTTTGACCAAACTAAAAATAATAGCTACTGTTATAAAAACATTTTTCATTTAATCTTTAGGAATAATATCATCATCCAGAGAGCTTGAGAGAACAAACCTATAAATTGAGCCATTCCCTCTGTCGCATACATATACAACACCTCTATCATCAACTGCAACAGCAGATACTTTATTCATTATAGGTATATCTGTACTATCTTGAGTTAAATAACCTGCCTCCTTAAAATAATTACCATAAGAATCAAAAACAATAATATCTGAATCTACAGCATCCACAACATAAACAAATCTGTTTTGATCAACTGCAATATCTACTGCATTCCCAAATAGGGAAGCATTCATAATGTCATTCACACCAGGTTGGAAACCTGATAAATAAATTGCAAAATCTCCAGAAAGATTTGGAATAAGCTTGTGGACTGGGAAAAAATCACCTGACTGGGTGTAGTATAAATTACCCTCATAATCAACTTCAATACTTGATGGGCTATGTACCGTACCCGCTCCTGTTCCATAGCCCTTGACCGTTGAACCAAAAACGCCATTAAAGGCCCACACACGCTGTCCATCCCCCAACTCTAATACTAATGATCTTTGGAACTTTATCTCTAAAACCCGAAATTGATTATTAATTCCACCATAATTATCAGAGACATATACCAAATTTTCTTCTCCAGATGGAGAAGAAATGCCTGTGAATTGACTAAATTGGGGATTGTAAAACAAATCAAGATACTGGTTAATTAAATCAGCCCCATCATAAAATATATGTGGCGCTAATAAAGAGTCAATTAATTGTGGAGAGTCAGAAAATACAGTATCAACAATCTCCCATTCACTATGATTTACTAAATACAACCAATCATCTGTTCCAAAGGTTTCAACTTGCTCTATTCCACTTTCAATATGTTTAAAAGATGCTGAGACCGATATTTTTCTGATTCCAGTTTGATTCCAATAAAGGTTCCAAATAAAAATACGCTGGCTGCCATCTATAAAAAAAACATTCATTTTTTGGTCTATATCCACATCAATTGGGGAAATGCTTTCTCCAGAATAGTCTTTTAAATTATTTAGCCCTGAAACATTTTCAGAACTATTCCCATTTTGGTCTAGTACTATAATAGAATTAGATGCAGAATCGGCTATGAATATTTGTCCATCCTGTGCAATAGAAATCTCAGTCGGATCACTGATACCGTATTCATAACCCCAAACAGGATTTAATTGCAAATAGGTAGTGTCTCCAGCTCCAAAAATTGTTTGGGAGGTTTTATCCTCAATAGTGTCTGGTATCGAGAATTGTTGCATGCAGCTAAAAAAATTAATTATTAAGAAAAAAAATGAAAATTTAAATAATGCCATTATTAGTATGATAGCCCTATGCTAAATCTTTTTGGATCAGACAAATGTTGAAAGTTTGTGTAACCATAGTCAACGCTTAAAATAAATCTAGTAAAAGAAATTTTGACCCCAGCGCCAAAGGAATAATTTTCCTCGTTTTTATTAAACTTATAACCCGCTCTTAAAAAAAGCGCCCTCATATATGAATACTCAATCCCGGAAACAATATATTCAGCATTATCGACGGGATGATTTAACTGAAAAGAAACAATGAGGTGCTTTTTTTTATCTAAAATAGGGTCTACCGCGGCACCTATGCGAAAAATGGTTGGAGGAGAGAACTGTTGAAAACTTGATTTTTCTATTATTTCATTCCCTGAACTTTTATCAAGTATTCTATTTTCATAGGAGCCTACTGGAGAGACTTGAGGCCCAAAATGAGATAGAGAAGCGCAGAACCTTAGAGATTTAAATCCTGTCCAATAAAATGTTCCAACATCTAGTAAAATAGCATTCATATTATAATTATCTAGATCTTCTGCTACATGCTTAAAACTAACTCCAAAACTAAATCTATCCGTCATTTTTGCACCATATGTTATAGATATAAACCTATCCTGAAAAATAAAATAGTTTCCTGTTCCGGATGGAAAATATTCAGTGGTTTCCTCCATAGGTTCCATATGCAATATTCCACCACTTATTCCAAGATAGTTCCGCCTTGAAATTTTTCGTATAATACTAAAGTAATCATAGTTTATTTGAGCTGGCCATTTAATTTGGCTCACAGATAATTCAAAGGTATCTAATTGAGCAATAATCGCAG
Organism: uncultured bacterium; assembly: GCA_964343085.1. GTDB lineage: Bacteria > Fidelibacterota > Marinisomatia > Marinisomatales > UBA1611 > CAZLPW01. The sequence continues at coordinate 5,734 of CAYFIF010000048.1, forward strand.
GGTTATAGTAAACGCTAGCAGCATCCTGGTTTAATGCAACGACAGACTCGCCCATTCCTACAGCACGCGCACTTATACCAATATTTAAAAAAGAAAATACAGATGTTCCAGCCCTTTGTCCTCCAAGAACAGGGAAAAGACTTTGTCCATAAGAATTAGAAAACGAAAGAAAAAAACATAAATAAAATATTAACCTTTTCATTTTTAAAAAGTTGTTTGAATGCCCAATTCTATACTTCTCGGCTTTCTAAAGCGCGAAGGATCCAGGTTCGGATCTGGTCTGTTTATAAGATAATATCCAATAATCTCACCCTGATCATAACCTCTTCCAGTAAATGGATTGATCCTTCTCGGTATACGTTCATTAAATAAATTTTCAAAATCCATGTAAACTTTAAAACCATAACGGGCCAACTGAAATTTTTTAAAAAGCTTTAAGTCAACGTTTTTAGAAGGCACCTTACTGACTTGTGCATATGGCTGATTATCTTCACGAGGACCTTCATAATATTTTCGGCCATCCACCTCTATTATTTCATCTACTATTGATCTTGTATATCTCCTACCAGACATATACTCCAGTCTTAAAGAAATTCCGTAGCCGCTTGGGTGATTATAAGATAGATTGGTAAAAAAATTAATGGGCCTGTCCCAGCTCATATAGTTTTCACCAAGTGGTTTTTCTGATAACTGTCCCGCTTGGACAAGCAAATTATCTAGTGGTGATGAACTCTTTCCAGTAACAATGCTATAGTTGAAATTAATATCAGCAAACCAATTTTTTAGTAACCTGCTCTTTAAAATTAGTTCTATCCCACGAGCTCTTGCGTAGTCAGCATTAAAATACATATTAAATGATAAATGCGCATACTTAGGATTAGATGGTTGAATAGTCTGTGAAGTTTCATAGTCAAACATATCCTTCCAATATGCTTTTAACTCTAGAATCTGATCTTCACTAAATCGGTGTTTAACTCCAATCTCATACTGGACAGTGGTTTTAGGATTTAGATTAGGATTACCAAATACCTGGTAGGTCGATTGTGCCTTTGAATTAATTTTTGCATAAACATACTGGAAAGTAGGCAACTGGGAAAAATGGCCATAATAAAAGTAAAGAACATCATTGTCTGTTATTGGATGAGAAATACCAAATCTAGGACTGAGTCTTGCCTTCATTCTGAATGGATCACCAAACCAAGGAAAAGAGAATGTCTCTTCCTGAAATAATGATCGAGCATCATCAGTTATAATTATGCTACCTGTATCACTTATTGCATTCTCAACAAACCTACCGGGTATCCAATAATCTGTTCTGACTCCAATGTTTAGATTCATACCCTGAAAAGAAATTTTATCTTGAATGTAAAAGGCACCAAAATAGGTTTTTGCGTTATAATTATCATAGTTTGCACCAAATGCAGATGAACCACTCCATGGCTCATCAATATCTAATACCTGCATACCAGTAATAGTATGCTCAAAACCCATCTTTAGTTTATGTTTTGTTAGTGTATGATAGGTCCAATCAAAATCTAAACGAATATTATCACTGCTAATATCATACCATTCAGGGGCAAATCCATGGTCATAAAATTCATCACCATAGGTAATATATATGTTACCATCCATATTGGTATTGTCCATACTATAGTTTATTGGTTCTAAATCCAACCTCTCTTCATATTCATTCCACATAGCATCCTGGACTGCACTATGTTCCATAGTAACAAATTTTCCAATAGTAAACTCGTAAAATGATCTGTTTGATAATGTGTGATTCCAGTTTAGACTTAGTAACCGAGTGTCACGGGTTATAGTATTGTAATTATCTAATATATTGATATAAGCATATGGGAAATAAGTTGATGAAAAAGCCCTAGGCATAAAATAGCCTTGGTTAATATTCATTGATAGATCATAAGACAGTGACAGTTTTTTCTTTGGATTTACAATCCAACTCAGTTTGTACAACACATGCCAATCATTATTCTCCCTGATTGCTAGATTCTTCATAATTTTATCTGAACTTGTTTCTGATAAAAAACCTGAGGACCAAAATCTGTGAGGATGCAACTGATCAGCGACTGGTAGATTTCCATCATATACCTTCCCGTATCCATTCAGAAAAAATGAAAACTTACCTGGTAAATCAATGCCGATTAATTCTGGAAATGTTTGTAATAAAAAAGCAGGACCTCCAAAATTAAACTCAATTCTATCTGTGTTAAATTGCTGTGTAAATATTCTGTCACTAGCAAATTTGATTGAACCTTCATAATTGTCTCTACCTTCCTTAAGCTTGATATTTACAATTCCTGACATTGCCTGTCCATACTCAGCATTATAACCACCAGTAATTATCTCCAATTCCTCAATCGCATCTGCATTAACAAACAAATTACCCGAGTAGCCTGTTAGTGGATCTTTGACTGAAAAACCGTCTACCATAAACAGGCTTTCATCAATTCTACCACCTCGGATGTGTATCTCATTGTCCTGTGTTGTAACACCAATCTGTTCCGATAAAATATCCTCTACACTCGAAACAATTTTATTTGCAATGTCTTCCTTTCTAACTCTAGTCATTGAAGATGTCTCATCCACATCAAAAAGTGGGTTTCTTCCCAAAACAACGACATCCTCACCAAAGCTAAGCACCGTCTCTTCCATAATAAAATCAAGAACCAACTCATGATCTGCCTTAACCTTGACACCCGTCTTTAAAATAATTTTATATCCAATCATTGAAAGCTCTAAATCATAATTTCCCGGTTGAATTTTATCTATCTTGTAATTGCCTTTTGAATCTGAAGCTGTACCATAGTATGTTCCTTTGAGCATAATATTTACTCCGGGCAAGCCTGCACCATTTTTATCTTCAATCTTTCCAGAAATAGACCCAAGCTCTTGGCTCAAAAGAAATACAGGAACTAATAAAAATAGTATTAGCCTCAAAGTCCGAACTCCTGTCTAAGCACGTATTCAACAAACTTTATAGAAGAACCATTACCTTGCAACTTTGGACGCGTACCATCATGAAGGGGAAGTGTTAAAAGAACCACCTTACCCGATGACTCAGTGAGCGAAACCTGAAACTGACCAACAGAACAAACAGTTGGGTTTCCCGTCCAGGCATCATTATTTTGAGGATCAGCCATTTTGTAGATCTGGCGAACACTAGAAAAGGCCTGTTCATCAGGGATAAAACCCTGCACATCTACCATGATGATATGAGAGACAGATAAATTTAAAGTAGAATCAAATGGACAAACAATCTCCCTTCCCGTTCGTATTCTGCCTCCAGGATTCAAAGTGATAATTGAGTCCATCGGAAACCAGGCAAAAGTTGTATCTTCGATCACAACTGGATTGATAAATAAATTCCCCCCCCCCATTACAAAACTTTTTAGGCTTACCTCTGCATTGCGATAGGTGTCGCTAATTCCAGCGGGATTGTAATAGGCAGAAAACCAAATAACGTGTTTAAAATAATTTAGACTTGCAGTCACATCAGTAGTAGAATAAGGCAAAGAACTCCCAATCTCCCAAGTAGAATATTGTTCATCGCCCGCTATAGTATCTAGCAGACTGCTGTACCAGCTTAAAGCATCATTCTCATTATCAAGCGGATAATCATCTACGATTAGAACATCACCAACGACCGGCATAACTTTCCAAACTGATGTTTCTGAGGTTACAAGGGTATCAGGAAAATGTATGGTGGAACTCTTTGCTCCTGCAATATCCTGACAATAAATATAAAAAGTATGCTCCCCCGGCTCAAGACCTGTAAGAGTGTGACTGGTCTGGTTTCCGCTTAATCGCTCCCAACAAGTGCCACAAGTATCATCAACTGCATAAAAAATATCGGTTATGGTTTCGTTTCCATCCTGATCAAAAATATCCCAGTTAAATGTTCTAGTAGGAAACGTAAAGCTTGTATCGCCTCTTACATCTTCAACCTGAGGGTTTGAAAGATAACGAAAAGAAATAGTAGGAGCAGAGTTGCTGATAGGTAATACAAGCCTTGATGAAGTGGTATCTATATTGCCATCATTGTCTTCCGCTCTTATCTCAAAGCTAAAAACATCTAGATCAGAACGAATTGGAACGTAGAAAACTCCACTCTCAAAATTCGTGAAGGTCCAGATAGAGTCTGAGCTCCATTTGTAGTGGTAGCCAATTATTTCACCATCGGGGTCCTCTCCCCACCAGTGAAGTATTTGTTTACTCGTGGTAATAGTTGTAAAAGCATAGTCAAGCGTATCCCATACTCTCAAAGTATCAGGATCCACACCTATAGCATAAACAAAATCTCCATCGGAATCTTCAGCGGCATAGATTGTATCCGTAGCAATGAGAGATAGGTAGGTTTCTGGATATACACCAACCGCTCCCACAGATGGATCATCATAGTCCCACACGCAGGATGAGAGAATAAACAAAACTATTAATAAGAGGTGTTTTATCAAGGTCTAAAAATAAAAAGGGCAAAGTATACTTTGCCCTTTTTTTATACAATTATAAAGTTATTTAATTAGCATCATTTTTTTATCAGCCATATAAGATCCTGCCTTTATCCTATAAATATATACTCCTGAAGGAACAGCCTGACCCTTATTATTTCTTCCGTCCCAGTTGACAGCATGAATACCTGGGCTAAATGACTGACCATAGACCAGCGTTCTCACCTGACGCCCTAGAGCATCATAAATCATCAGCTTAACATTCTCCTGTGCTCCCAGTTGAAACCTAATGTGCGTCTCTGGGTTAAAAGGATTTGGATAGTTATCATGAAGACTATAATTGTACGCTATGTTTGTAGCTTCATCATTTACTCCAAGAGCCTGGCCAATATCATCCATATCACGGACCTGTATCTTAAACGTGCCAAAGCTGTAGTTGAAAATTCCGGATACATACTCAAGCTCCTGTCCTTCAACAAATTCACTCATTGCATTGTCTGCCAACATCGTGGCCATATCATCATCGATCAATGTTACAGCGCCACTGGCATCCGTAATGGTCCAGTCAAAATCATTTACCATACTTATTGTGACCTGGTTCATTTTTACTAATACACCTTCATACGACTCTGGGTCACTATCTTCAACACCAAGTGCAACATCGCTGCAGCTAATTAAACTTGGAGAGGGAACATTGTTCCCCGAGCTATTTACAACAACAGTTGAATTGATCAGCCTGGTGTTCCCATCAAACTTAAAATGCCAGTCAGGATCAAAATCCTCAACAAGGCCAGTTACAGTAACATCATCACCTCTGGTTAATACAACCATTTCCGGTGTATCAAACACTAAACCACTCCACTGACCAGTACCATCCTGAAACGCGTATGAGCTATAGCCACTCGAATATTGGGAAGTGTCCGCGGTCACAATCCCGCTTAGTGTGACCTCGCAGCCTTGATAGCGCGTTGTTCCAGACGGCCATGCGGTTTTCTGAACGTGCTCTATAGTCAGATTATCTGTAACAACAAAACCCATCTGCTCGTGCTCTATGTCATAGGGAAACATACTTGTCTTGGGCTCACTCTGGTCTTGTCCATCATCTGTAGCAGTAATGTAATAGTTTACATCATTATTGTTTGACACTGTAATAGTACCAGTCCATAGCGAGTCCACGTCAGAGTGCATAGCCACAGTCTGGTAGGCTCCGCCATCGACTGAATAGTGAATCACGGCGCT
>CAYFIF010000049.1:0-11247 GCA_964343085.1 uncultured bacterium
AGATTTAATAAAAAAATCTTATATGAATTAATGTATCAAAATTTTTAAATATGTTTACTAATCTTATTATTATTATTATGACTGTTTTCTTTTCCTATAGGGTGTTAACAAGGAATAATGGTATTGAATTATCTTTAAATTATATTGTTGCTTTTTTTATTCTTGGATATAGGACATTTGAAATTTTACCAGGTTTACGTTTTCATCCTATAGAAATAATTTGTTTTTTTACCATTCTTAGATTATTAATTCAAAGGCCAAAAAAGTACAATTATATGCCTAGATCTATAAAAATATTAAGCATTTTTTTTATCGCCTATTTTATTATTGATATTTTAACAAGATATGATCCTATAGTAATAAACGAGTTTAAAAACACATTTAACATTTTTATTATGTTTTTTATACTTCAATACATTAGAATATCTGAAAAAAACATAATAAAAATAACTCAAACTTATTTTATTGTTACTAGTATGATTTCAATTATTGGTGTTGCAGAATTTTTGTTCCCAAGTTTGATTTCAGATATTTTTGGTTTTAGTAATTATAAGGTTAGTCCAAACAAGGGATATTTATTTCACAGAATAGGATTTTTATTTTGGGGCTCACATTTAGCCGCTAATCTAATTCCTCCTATTTTCCCAATTGCAATTTTTCTAAGGGCTAGGTCACATTATTTGGTAAAAAATAATTTTATATTAACCTTTTTTTTATTAGTTAATCTTTTTGCTATTTATTTATCAGGAAATAGAATATCTTGGCTTATCTTGACTGTTTTTTTAATTTTAATTATTCTTCAAAATCGTAATTATTTGATTCCCTTTTTAAAGCCTTATTCATTATTCATTACGATAGGTTTTATTATTTTTATATATTCTCAACCCGTTGAGGGAAGGTATATCTCGACTTATAGAGCCTTGATTGGAAGGATTGATAAAAGATATGATTCAAGTGGCGCTAACAGAATGGCTAAACTATCTTCTTCGATTTCATCAATAAAAGAATATCCAATGGGTACTGGATGGAGTAGCCAAGGATGGGTTCATAGTGATATTTTCCAAATCGCAAGTACAATGGGAATTATACCTGGTTTTATTTTAATTTTTTCTGTGTTGAGCTTAACTTGGAAGATATTTATTATCTATATCAGAAATTTATTAGATAGTACTCTTTTTTTGATGATATTGTGTTTTATGATCTTTGTTTTAATATCTTTATTTCTTAATGGAAACTTTTTATTAATTCAAACAGGAATGCCTTTAATTTTATTTTGGGCTTTATCTGATTATTTTTATAAAGGTCCAAAAAGAACTGCAGAAAGAATTTATTTTTAGTGTTATCTGCTTTAATTCCAACTTATAATAATTCTTCAGATATTATTGAAACTCTAGAATCAATTAAATGGGCAGATGAGATTATTGTAATAGATTCGTTTAGTAGTGATGATACACTTAATATAGTTGAAAGCTATGGGGCTAGAGTTTACAGAAATAAATATGTTAATTCTGCAAAACAAAAAAACTGGGGATTAAAACATTGTAAATATGAATGGATATTTCAGATTGATACAGATGAGGTTTTAGAAAAAGACTCTGAAAAATTAATTAGGTCTGCGATAAAAAACGTAGGGAAAGATATTCATTGTTTTAAAATGGCCCGAAAAAACCATGTTCTAGGTAAATGGGTTAAATATGGTGGGCTTTATCCTGACTGGGAGTTTAGACTTTTTAGAAAAAAGTATGGTCGATGGAAAGATCGTGAAGTTCATTCAAGGATTATTGTTTCTGGAAAAATTGAAATTTTGAATACCTCAATAATTCACAATGGTATGCCAAATGTCAGCAAACAAATTTCGAATTTGGATCGATATACAAGATATGAAGCAGATGAATTAAACAAAAGAAAACAGAAATATCTTTTCTTAAATTTGTTTTTTAGACCGTTTTATGTATTTCTCAAGAGATATATATATATGCAAGGATTTAGAGATGGTTGGAGAGGTTATTTCTTAGCTATATATGCAAGTTTTTATGTTTTTGTATCTTATACAAAATTACTTGAAATTAAATTATTAAGCTTGAAGAGGAGTCCAAAGTAAAAATCGTTTTTATTGAAGATGCCAGTAAGATAAGTGGCGTACAGAATAGTACAATATTATTAGCGGAAAAATTATTTCATAATTTTAAATATGAAGTAGAAATATTCATTCCTGAAAAAGGAAATTTTTCATTTAAAAGCAAATTAAGAGGTATTCCATATTTGATATATAATCCTTTTCGATATTATTCAATTTTTTTATCAATTTTGGATGGTAGACTAAAGATTTTTAATCCACTTGCTCTTTTATGGAATATATTAGCTTTTTTAGTAAATATTGAAAGAATCGGAAATAAGTTGAATAAAAATGTTGATTTAGTAATAACTAAAGGTTTGATGTCTCACATTCCATCTGGAATTGTTTGTAAAAAATTAAAAATACCTGTTATTTGGCATCTACAAGATTACATTAAAGTTAGATTCTTTGGGTTAACATCACATATTTTTAATTATTTTGCAAAAACTATTCCTACTAAGATTGTTTGTGATGGCGAAAAAATAAAAGAGTCCTTAGGACAAAAATTGTTTTTTAAAACAAAAGTTCAGCTGAATGCAGTTGATAGAACATTTTTGAAATATGATAATAAACTAAGAAACCAAATTAGACATGAATTCAAAATTCCAAAAAATGCTTATGTTATTGGGCATTTAGCTAGAATCACATCATGGAAAGGTCAGGAATATCTTCTTAAGGCGTTTATAAAATATTCAAAATTAAATTCCAATGCATACTTACTTATGGTTGGTTCACCTTTATTTGATAATGATAAGTATTTTAAATATTTAAAAAACATTATTTATAAAAGTAATTTAACAAAAAAAGTTATAATGCCAGGTTATCGAGATGATTTAAATAAAATATATTCCTCAATGGACCTATTTTTTTGTACTTCTATTGAAAAAGATACATCTCCGCTTTCTCTTATTAGTGGTATAGTATTTGGACTACCAGTAGCTATATCTAATATTGATACCCTAAAGGAAATAAAAAATATTTGTCCTGAGATCAAAACTTTTGAACCAAGTTCAATAAAACAGATTGTTGATATAATAAAAAAGTATGAGAGTCCAGAAAAAAGAATAGTTGATGGAAGAAAAAATAGAAAATTAGGCAAAAAACACTTTAATATTTTAATTTTCTCAAAAAATATGAATAAAACCATCAGATCTATATTAGCAAATTCAAAATGATATCATTTAATAAACAATTTATAGCTGAGAATGAAATTAAATACATAAATAATTCTTTGTCTTTATCTAAACAGTCTGGTGATGGGAAGTATACAAAAATGTGCTATAGGTTTTTTGGAAATCATGCAAAACATTCAAAACCATTATTAACTACTTCATGCACCCATTCTTTGGAAATGGCTGCGCTAATATTGGACATTAAAAATGGTGATGAAATTATAATGCCTTCCTATACTTTTCCATCTACAGCAAATCCTTTTTTATTGCGTGGTGCAAAGATTGTTTTTTGTGATAGCCAAGCTAGAAATCCAAATATTTCAGTAAAAAATGTAGAATCTTTAATAACAGAAAAAACAAAAGCGATTGTACCCGTCCATTATGCCGGTATTTCCTGTGAAATGGATCAGTTATTAAAATTAGCTAAAAGACATAACATAAAAATTATTGAAGACGCTGCGCAGTCTATTGGTTCATTTTATATGAATAAGCCGCTTGGTACAATTGGAGATATTGGTTGCGTTTCTTTTCATGATTCAAAAAATATAACATGTGGTGAAGGAGGTTTAATATATATTAATAATAGATCTTTTGTTGATATTGCAGAGATTATTAGAGAAAAAGGTACGAACCGTTCTGCATTTCTTCGAGGAGAAATTGATAAGTATTCTTGGGAATCTTTAGGTTCTTCATATTTATTAGCAGATATTTTAGCTGCAAAATTAATTGCTCAATTAGAAAAACTAAATGCTGTTACCAGAGAAAGAATTAAAATATGGAATAATTATTATGAAAATCTTTTGTGTCTTCAAAATCAAAATAAATGTGAATTACCTTTCGTCCCAAAATATTGTAAGCATAATGGGCATATATTTTTCTTAATATGTAAAAACGGATTTGAAAGATATAAATTAATTAATTTTCTAAAAAAGAATGGAGTTCAAGCTACTTTTCATTACCAATCATTACATAAATCTAAATTTTTTAAATCTAAGTATTTTGGAAAAGAATTAAAAAACTCCAACAAGTTTGAAGATTGTTTAATTAGACTACCAATATATCCTGGCTTAACAAAAAATGAACAGTTTTACATAATAGAAAAAATAATTCATTTTTTTAAATAAAATGAAGATAAATAATGATATAAATCCATCTACAAATAAGAAAAAAATATTAACGGTGAATATTGATTATAGTTCTCAAAAAAAATGGTTAGTCCATGCAATAGATATAACCGAATTTGATAAAAACTATAATAAAAAAAATAAATTATATCAAATATTCCGACTGTTAAAGGTCGCTAATAATTTTAAAATAGTTGTTTTTAATTACGATGTAAAGTTGGCATTTTGGTTTATACTTCTTTATCGCCTTCTTCCTTTTTATGAAAGAAATATTAATAAAATTGTATTTATAGGTTTATTAATAGATTTGGCTGATTTTAATAATAAAAATAAAAGTTATTTTTTTAGTAAGATAAAGATTCTTTTTTACATTATCTTTGTTAGGTTGCCTGACAAGATTATTGTACACACAACTAAAGAAATTGAATTATATACTAATAAATTTAAAATATTTGCTAAAAATAAATTTATTTTTGTCCCCTACTTTTCTTATCACTCGCCTATAAAACATAAAAAAGTTAAGAAAGAAAATAATAAAGAATATGTTATTTGTGCAGGGCATCACAGAGATATAAATACATTTGTAAAAGCTATTGAACTTCTTAGAAATTATAAGGCCCATGTAATTGGAGGTGAAGGAGATCGTGAAGATTGGGAGAATAAAAAAATTGATGGAATTGATTTTTACTTTAACCTTCCCTATAAAGAATATAGAAATCTAATTGCTAACTCTAGTTTAATTGTTATTCCAATAAGAAATTATAAACCAATTAGGTCGCTTGGATTAATTGCCGCTTTTCAAGCAGTATCTTTAGGTATTCCGGTGATAGCATCAAATACATTTCAATTAAAAGATTATTTTTTAAAAGATGAGATTACCTATTTTGAAGCAGAGGATAAAATAAGTCTAGCAAAAAAAATAAGGTATGTATTGTCTAATGAAAATATTTCTACGCAAAAAGTAAATAAAGCTATTAAAAAATTAGAAGAAGAATTTACTTTTCAAAAATACATAGACAATCTGATATTAATTTGCACAAGTTAATCTACAAAATATTAAGGGTTTTAAGTTAATTGATCCTTTGGGTTTTTATATTAAAAGTAAATGATCATTAATTATTTAAAAAGAAGGCTAAATACAAAACAAAGAAGAAAAATTAGAAAGTTGTTTGTCGATCTAACTTATCCTGTTCTAAGATATGACCTAAGTACTCTTGCAAAATATTGTGGTACTGATAAATCAGGGTTCCATGAATATACATCTTTGTATGAAAGTCATTTCGCAAACTTGAAAAATAAAAATATAAAACTTCTTGAGATTGGTATTGGTGGATATAGTGATCCACACTATGGTGGAAATTCACTTAGGATGTGGAAAAATTTTTTCTCATTTGGGATTATATATGGCATTGATATTTTTGATAAATCAGAATTAACTGAAAAAAGAATAAAAACCTTCCAAGGAGACCAGTCGGACTTACAATTTTTATCTAGAGTTACAAATGAAATTGGAACATTAGATATTATAATAGATGATGGTAGTCACAAAAGTAACGATATAATTAATTCGTTTAATAATCTATTTCCAAAATTGTCGGCTGGTGGTATATATGTAATTGAGGATACATTGACCTCTTATCTTAATTCTTATGGAGGAGATAGTTTAGATTTAGATAACCCAAAAACAACAATGAACTTCTTTAAAAAAATGGTTGACTATGTTAATCAAGAAGAGTTTGATAAAAACATTATACCAGATGGCCAAAATTTTTTCAGCATAAGTGAAATTCATTTCTATCATAATATTATTTTTGTATATAAAAGCAAGACACCAGAATGAATACACACAAAACAAAGGTTTTATATATTATTAATAAAGATACTGGATTTAAAAAAACTGATGAACTTATTTTTCATTCAATTTTTGATTTAAGAAAATTGAATTTTGTATCATTTTTAGATTACTTTAATCCAAAGATAATTATTGACACAATTTTTTGCAGCAGTATCATCATATGGTTTGCTTCAAAACATGCAATACCTATCATTTTACTAAATTATTTATTTAAAAATAAAATTTTTATCATTGCCGGGGGATATGATGTTGCTAAAATGCCAGAAATTAATTATGGATCTATGCGTTTTGGTTCCAAAAGGACTATAGTAAATTGGATTTTATTAAAAGCTCATAATGTTATTGCAGTATCTAAGTCAAATCGGGATGAGATCTTAAATAATACAAAAGTGACTAAAGATAAAATAAGATTAATATATAATTGTGTTCAAAAATCAAAGGTAGAATACGATTTAAAAAAAGATAATATAATTATAACTGTAGGGGAGGTGAATGAGGAAACCTACCTTCGTAAAGGTTTAGACAGATTTATAAAAGTAGCTAGACTAATGCCTGAAATTGAATTTATCCATATAGGTAAATGGACAGATACAAATGGCAATAAATCAAATAAAACAATTAAATATGTCAAAAGAAAATCACCTTCAAATATTAAATTTTTAGGCTATCTAAAAAGAAAAGAACTCATAAAATATTATAATATATCAAATATATATTTGCAACTATCTAGACATGAAGCTTTTGGCATTAGTGTTTTGGAGGCCATGAGCTATGGATGTATTCCTATAGTTAGTAATATATTTTCTCTACCCGAAATTATTGGGGAACATGGATATATAGTTAATAATATTAAAGAAACTAAAGAGAAAATTAGGTTAGCATTAAATGATAGATATTATAAAGTGCCTACTAGTCATCTTCAGACTTATTCAATAAAAAAAAGAACTGCTTCCTTTAAAAAGTTGATATCAAATTGATTTCATTTATATTACCGATTCGGAATGAATCTAAATTCATTCATCGAACAATTAATTCAATTATGAACCAAAAATTTGATGGAAAACCTTATGAAATTATTATTTCAGATGGAATGTCTACCGATGGTACTCTCAAAATAATCGAAGGTTTTGAAAAAAATAATAAAAATATAAAAATCATAAATAATCCTGATGAGACAGTCCCTAGTGGCTTTAACAGAGCATTATCAATCAGTCTTGGTGAATTAATAATAAGAGTTGATGGCCATGTGGAGTTAGATAAAGATTTTATTAAAAATTATTTTAATAATATTGAAAACATTGATTCTGATTGCGTCGGAGGTATTACTATCCATCGGGGTATAGGAATAATTGGTAATTCAATAAGTATAGCCCAATCATCTAAGTTTGGGGTTGGGGGAGCAATATTTCGTGAAAATGCGAAAATTGGACGTTATGTAGACACTTTAGCTTTTGGTGTATATAAAAGAAAAGTCTTTCAAAAATTTGGTGGCTATGATGAAGAGCTAGTAAAAAATCAAGATGATGAATTTAATTTTCGTATTAATAGAGAAGGAAAAAATATTTGGCTTGACCCTTCAATGAAGTCCTATTACATAAATAGAAATACTTTTTTCAAATTATTTAAACAATATTTCTTTTATGGTTTTTACAAAGTTCGTGTGATACAAAAAAGAAAAGGGATTGCATCTTGGAGACATTTAGTTCCATTAGTTTTTTGTTTATCCTTAATTACTGGAATAATTCTTTTAAAGATAAAAAACGAATCAATTTATCTAAATAGTATTTTGCTAGTTTATTTAGCATCAAATTTTATGGCCACATTGTATTTGTTTCTAATTAATCCTCGTAACTTATTACCAATAATTTTTCTTCCTATTTCTTTTACTATTTTACATATATCATATGGGATGGGGTTTTTATCTGGTTTAATATTTTTTTTAAACAAATGGAAAGATATAAAGCTGAAGAATCCATCATTTGACAAAGGAAAATTTATATTTAATTCATAATGAAAATTCAAATTAGATATGTATTTACATTTTTTTTGGCAATGTTTTCATTTAATAAAGCTCAAGAAGTGCCAAATGAATTTTTTATATTTAAAAAAAATAAAATTGAAAGGAAATTTGAAGGAATTTTTAAACTAACCACTTTAGGCCCTATTAGATTTAATAATTTATTGAACTATAAACCTGGTAATGATTCACTTAAGATTAAAACGCGTTTTGGTTTCCTTAATCATACAAAAAATACATTAAATAATACAGCATACTATGGTTTTGGGCATATATCATTTAAGAGGTATTACTATGCGTATGTTTATGCTAGAATTATCAATAATTATAACAACCTTTTCTCAAGGTATACCGGTAAAGAGAGGTATTATGGTAGGTCTGGAGAAACAGATATTTCAGGAATTGGATATCAGAATGATTGGATAATATTTCAATGGGGTAGAGGAAGACAAGATTGGTCTGCAGGGGAAAATATCCAATTAGTATTAAGCGAAAATTCTCCCTCTTACGACTATGGTATGATAGGTCTTAATTTTGGATCTATTAAAACACGTTATTTTCATGGCTATTTAGAAAGAATAAATGATTATAATCGATATATTACTGGTCGTGCTATTGAATGGTCAAATAATAGATATTTTGTTTTATCTATTTCTGAGATCATAATTTATTCTGGAGAAAATAGACCATTTGATATTGCTTATTTGAATCCAATATCAACCCACCTTGAAATAGAAATGAATGAAAGACAAAATGAAGGAGGATTTAATTCAGGCAACGGAGTTTGGCAGGTATCTGCGGATATTATTTTACCTTTTGATTTGAGATTATCAAGTAACTTTTTGTATGATGAGTATACTATTGATAAAGATCATAGTCAGGAGAAAGGGCAGGGCGATTCAAAAGCTTTTTCTATTAGAGCAGAATATCCAGTCTCAAAAAAAAGTCAAAAAGGAGGGGAAGGATATTCCAAGAATGAGAATTATAGTAAATCAGTAAATGGAATATTTAGTAAGTCAGATCTTTTTTTCTATGTTGATTATATAATGGTTGGAACGCATACACTTAGGCATATGCAAGGTTATAATAACTTTGTGCAAAGAGGTTATCCACTTGGTTGGTTCAATGGAAGTGATGGTGAACAAATTAGACTTGGATTTAATCTTTCTATAAATAATCTATTTTTTGTTTCTAACATTGGTGCCAAAAGATTAGGAGAAAGAAGAATTACTGATAGACCATACGAACCATATTATAATTTTTCAATAATTAACTTTCCAAGTGGTGAGGTTTTAGATAGTAAATTTTTAAATTTCAATCTTGAATGGTGGTGGAAAAAGAATCTTTCAATAGGAGCAGGTTATGAGTGGTTTTCAAATAAAGAAATTGGAGAGAATTATTTCTTCCTGAGTTTTGATTTTTATTTACCGACAAATTTATATTTGTGATTTTGCTAGATGATGATAATACCGTTTCATAAACCTATAATTCCTGAAGATTTAAACTCGATATTTAACAAATCAATTAAAAATGGTTGGCTTACTACTGGGCCTGTAGTAAAAAAATTTGAAGATAAGCTAACTAAGTATTTAAATACTAAAAATGTTATCGCTGTCAACTCGTGCACTGCAGCATTACATTTAGCACTCGCTGCGTGTAAGTTTAGGAAAGGGTCTAAATTTATTGTACCTACTTATACATTTGTATCAACAGTAGAAGTAGGTGAATATGTGGGACTTCAGCCTGTTCTAATCGATTGTAAGGAAAATTCATATCAACTAGATTTAAACAAGTTAGAATCCTTATTAGAAAATGATAATAAAATAGTTGCTATTGTTCCTGTGCATTTTGCTGGAGAGCCACTTGATATTAAAGCTTTAAATGAAATTTGTTCTAAATATGATGTTTTTCTTTTAGAAGATGCCGCCCATGGGCTAGAAGCTGTTTCCAATGCAGGCAAAGTAGGCGATACTAAATTTGCAACGGCCTTTTCATTTTATGCTAACAAAAATATAACTACTGGCGGTGAAGGAGGAGCACTGGCAACAAATAATGACAAACTTGCAAAGTTAATAAGACAATTATCACTTCATGGTATGACTAAAGATGGTTGGAAACGTTATCAATCGAATAGTAAATGGACATATGATATTTCTGAATTAGGTTTTAAATATAATATGACGGATATATCCGCATCCTTTGGGTTAAATCAGTTGAATAATGTTAATATCTGGTTAAAACGCAGAAATCAAATAGTGCAGATTTATTTAGAAGGCCTTTCAGGTATTGAAGGAATTGTTTTACCAAAATACTCCAAAATTGGTGTTCATGCCTGGCATCTTTTTATAATTAAAATAAAAAATAAAAAATGGAGATTAAATAGAGATCAAATAATAGAAAAATTAAATTCTGTCGGTATTGGTACTTCTGTTCATTATATCCCAATTCATATGCATACATATTTCAAAAAGAAATATAGACTTTTGCAAGAAGATTTTCCAATTGCCACCGAATACTCAAATAGTGTGATATCTTTACCTTTATATCCGGCTTTATTGGATAAGGAAATAGAATATATTATTTATCAAATTAAAGAGATATGGATGCAATTTCATTCTTAAAATGAATATTCTATCTAAGATTTTTGCATTTATCCTTTTAGTGGCATTATTGCCACTTTTTTTTATCATAATTATTTGCAGTTTTATTTTTCAGGGTACTCCAATATTTTTTATTCAAGAAAGAGTAGGTTTTAAAAATAGTCCATTTAATATTTACAAGTTTCGCACAATGATAAAAAACAATTCAATGGATAGAATTGCTGGCTTAAATGATGATAGAATAACAAAATGGGGTAAAATACTACGAAATTACAAGTTAGATGAGCTACCACAATTGATAAATATAATTAAAGGTGAAATGGTATTTGTTGGGCCAAGACCAGAGCTATATAGATATGTTTC
>CAYFIF010000050.1:0-11058 GCA_964343085.1 uncultured bacterium
CCATAGGAGCAAGTTCAGCATCAACTGGTGCATTTACAACTTTGTCTGCTAGTGGTAATGTAGATCTAAACTCTGGTGCGATCGATGGTATAGTTATCGGTGCAAGTTCTGCAGCCGCAGGAACTTTTAGTACGATTAATGGCACTGTTATTACCGCATCAACGAGCCTAGATCTAGGGGATAATGACAATTTAATTCTTGGTGATAATGATGATGTAACAATAAGCTATGATGAGACAACGAATGATGCGATGGAGATCAAAGCCGCTGTAGATGGAACTGCACTTAAGATGATACTTAAAACAGATCGTGGTGATGATGCTGGCGATGAGTGGAAGCTAAATATCGCTCCTACAAACGGTATACTTACTCTTGGTAACGATCTTAACTCTGCTGGAACGTATGTCACTCATTTAACTATAACACCAAATGCTACAGCATCGAATTCTACAGTCGCCACTGCCGGTAATTTAACCGTAGGCAATGATCTTACTGTGACAGGTAATGATATCACATTTGGAAATGATGAGACTATATCAAATGCCTCCGATGGAACAGTTGCTATCACGGCAACCACAACCTCTGTTAGCGGAGACCTTACTGTTACAGGCAATGATATAACCTTTGGAAACAGTGAAACCATTTCTAATCAGACTGATGGTGAGGTTGTTATAAATGGTATATTAAAGGCAGGCACTGGAAGTGCAGCTGGTGTCTTTGCCTCTAATGGTGATAATGATGTAACCTTAAAAACAGGTAACACCACATCAGGCGAGATCACGATCACAGATGATTCTAATGGAAATATAGCAATCACACCACATGGAAGTGGAGAGGTTGATATCAGCAAGGTAGATATCGCAGGTGGTGAAATTGATGCTGTTACTCTTGGTACCAATTCAGCGGTAACTCAGGCAATCGTTGATAATATACTTATAGATGGAAATGTAATCGGTAGAAATGATGTGGACCAGGACTTAATTACTTTAACAAATGGTGTTGTAACAGTTGCAGGGCGCGTAGCGGCAACTACTTTAACTGGAGATGGATCAGGACTTACCGCGGTTCCAGCAGCAAGTATTTCTACCTTGGCAGGACAAGACCCGATTGTGTTTGAAGGTGCGACAGATAATACGGAGGAAACAACTCTGAGAATAGCAGATCCAAGCGCAGATCGAACGGTAACGATTCCAGATGCAACAGGAACGATTATTACAACAGGAAACCTTTCAGCGATTACAACAACAGGAACAGTAACCTCAGGTGTCTGGAGTGGTACAGCTCTTGTAGATGCTAAAGTAGATAATGACCTTACCATATCTGGTGGTACAGTAAATAACAGTATAATAGGTGGGAGCTCAGCTGCTGCGGGGACTTTCACAACATTAACAGCAAATACTAAGGTTGTTATAGGAAGCGCTGACATTGTGGAGGCTGAACTAGAAATGATTGATGGAATTACAGCTGGTACTGCTGCAGCTAGTAAGGCACTAGTAGTAGACTCTAATAAAGATATTGGAACAGTCCGTAATCTTACTATTGATGGAGTCTTTACTGATGGCAATTACACATTTGATACAAATGGAAATGTATCGGGTTTGGGTACTGTGTCCAGTGGTGCAATCACAACCTCAGGAAAGGTTCGTTTAAATAGTTCTGAAGATTTAGCAAACAGCGGTGCGGCTGACCTTACTAAAGTTGCTTCTTATTTTACGACCGGTGCTTCTGAGACAGGAACGCTGGCGGCTGGTGCAGCAGGTCAAATAAAAACCTTTATGATGGTTGGAGATGGTGGTGATATGGTTATAACTGTTACAAACCCTGGCTGGTCTTCTAGTAGTACTTCAACGATTACATTTAACGATATTGGTGATGGTGTGATTCTTCAATATATAAGTAGTAAATGGTTTGCTGTTGGATCAAATGGAGTAACATTTGGTGGTTAATCAAAATTATTTTTCAAAAATAACGGTTATGAAATCAGTCTTTATAGTTTATCTCTTTGGAAGTTTATTAATCGCCCAAGATTATCAGGTTAGGTACTCTAACATACCCATAGGTCAGGGTACTATTCAGGCTGATTCCATAAGGCTAATAAACTCAGTGGGTGGTATTTTATCTCAGGATATTGTATCAGATTCTTTTGTCGTTGGTTCAGGGTTTTTAAAAGGTGCTCAAAATGCTTTTGCTGAGCCGCCAATGGTTACCGAATTTTCATTACCAGATATTATTAACAGCGCCGGAGAAAATAATATTATTAATGCTGTTATTACTGATCTAAATGGTATAGCATCAGTGACGCTTGAGGTCCAGCCCGGAGGTAGCAGTCAATCCTTGAATCTGGATATGCCCCTTTCATCGGGGAGTAACTATCGACTAATAATACCAGGCTCTTTAATGACCTTAAACAACTTTAGAGCTAGAGTAACTGGTATTGATAATATGGGACTTTCAACCTCTAGTGATTATAAATCAACGGCGATTAAATTCTCTGATAGCGAGCTAAGTATGAATAATGGGTTTAGTTATTATCCAAATGGAATTGGACCGGGTGTTTGGAAACTTATTTCTTGGCCCGGAGATCCAGCGAATAAAGTACTTGCACAGACTGAGCTAATCGATGGTCATGTTTTTTATACTTTAAATATGTTCACAAAAAAATATGTTGTCGCTGATTCAATCAGGTTGGGTAGCTCTTACTGGTTTAGGCATGAATACGCCAACGATACTCTTATGTTTTCAGAAGATACAAGCGTCTCTATAGCTTTAGAAAATTATACAATCAACCTGGAAGAAGGCTGGAACATGGTCGGAAGTCCATTTGCATTTCCTGTTCGATTTGAGATTGATAGTACCGTGGAGTTCCCCTGGACTTATGGATCGCCATTTATGGCTACAGGATGGAGCCAGGAAGAAAATTATTTAAGGCCATGGAATGGATATGCTGTTTATGCATCAGAAGAATCCGAAATAACATTGGTCCCTTTTGGTGATAGTAATAGTTCATCAAACAGGGATACACAATTTAGTTGGGTAATTGGGCTGAAGGTTGAAAGTAAAAACTTTAACCATAATGTTGTTAAGATTGGAAGGCGTAATAATGCTAAAGAGGGAAAGGATAAATACGATGTTCCAGCTCCTCCAAATATCGAAAATATCATTTCTGTTTTATTGGATCTTAACGGAGAGTCATCATTTCAATATTCAAAAGATATTCGCGGACTTGGCACTTTTAACGGTGTCTGGAATATTAGAATTGAATCAAATAGACAAAAAGAACCCATTAGTATTACAGGCGATCTTTTAGGTCAAAAACCTGAGGATTTATGTTTTGCTTTAATAGATATAGAAAAAAGAATTGTTTTTGATGATTTTATTAGTGCTGGAATTGGAATAGACAAGGTTAATAATAAAGTTTATGATCTAAAACTGATTGCGGGTGATCAGAACTATGTATTGGAAATGGCGCAGAAAATTATAAACAACATTCCTAAGGAATATTCTTTAAGTCAAAACTATCCTAACCCGTTTAATCCGATCACTAATTTAGATTTTTCTTTACCAAAAAGGTCAAAAGTAACTTTTATGATATATAATATTTTAGGCCAAGAGGTTACAACCATAATAAACAAAGAACTGGACTATGGACACCACAAAGTGATATGGAACGGTACTGATTTTTATGGGAAGCAGGTCTCTTCTGGAGTTTATTTTGCTAAAATGATAACGTCTAATTTTTCAAAGACAAAGAAAATGCTTTTATTAAAGTAGTTCTGAAATTTTTAATGAAGCAACTTTTTTAGTTTATTTCGGCAATGGTGTTGCCTTCAGAATCAGTTTTTATTAACCATAGATCACTAGAGTTTTCATCACCATTTCCAACAGTCCCAGTGCTACCAGTCAGGATATAGCCACCATCTAAAGTTAAAGCAACAGACAAGCCTAAATCAGAATTGACACCGCCAAAAGTTTGTTCCCACTCTACGAAGCCATTTTTATCAATTTTTATAAGCCATACATCATAGTCATTACTACCATAATTATACTTACTACTTACCATAATAAAGGAGCCATTATCGGTTTCGCGAATGGTATTTCCTGCTTCACTCTTTGTCCCACCAAAAGATTTTGTCCATAGCTCATTCCCAAATTGATCGGTTTTTAATAATACCACACTACTATTTTCATCACCAAAGGAGTTCGAAATAGCTTTGATTAAATATGTGCCGTCTGAAAGATAAAGTATAGTTTGTCCGTAGTCATCACTTCCTCCACCGTGGTACTTGTTCCACTGTTCAATGCCACCTCCATCAATTTTTATCATCCATATATCAAAATTAAGTAGACTAAATTGTTTTGTGCTTCCTAAAATCATATAGCCACCATCAATCGTAGCCACAATATCGGCTCCGTAATCTGTTTCTCTATCTCCAAATTCTTTAGTCCATAAGGTGTCACCTAGGCTATTAGCCCTTATTAAAAATATATTTTGATTTTGATCTTCAGGGTTATATGTATCACCTAATAAAAGATAACCTTCATCTATCTCGATTGACTGACCTCCATTTTCTAGTCCAGGTGTGCCATAAGTTTTATTCCAAACTATTGTACCTAAATAATCTGTTTTTATAAGCCAACAGTCACTTTCTCCTTGGCCATATGAGTTTGTTGTACCGCTAATTAAGTACCCACCATCTGTTGTTTTTTCAAGATTGTAGGCAATGTCGAGTCCGCTACCACCAAATATATTCTCCCAGATCATTAATCCTTCGCGGTTCGTTTTCATGATTGTCATATCATAGTTATTGTTTTCAGTCCCTCCTAATATAATAATACTACTGTCAGTATTTTGTAGGATCGAATAACCGATTTCATTTGTAAATGGTTCACCAAAGGTTTTACCAAAGGTGATAAAATTATTTACATTTACAACTCTTTTATCACTGTCACTTTTATTTCCTGCGATATCATAAGACCTTATAAATATAGTATACTGTCCATTTTGATAATCATTTGTTCCCCAAGCAAGAATATAAGGTTCTGTTTCATCACTTATATTGGTTGAATCATTATTAATCCACAGTTCAACCTTATAAACACCACTTTCATCTGCTGACTCACATGTAATATAGACTGTATCGCTTATCGTTGAATTATTTTCTGGAGAGGTAAAAAAAACAGTTGGACCTTTTTGATCGTTTAACCCGGTTTCATTTTTTTTATCGCCACATGAAAATATAAACAATATTAAACCAGTAAGTAATATTTCTCTCATTTTCACTTTATTAGTATTAGTAATAATGAATTATAAAAGATAAAAAATTATCGATTTGGCTCTGAGTCAAGTATCTCATTTATGACGTTTACAGCACCCGTCTCACCATTTATATTACATACGTGCCAGTATCTTCCGTTTCCTCCGGTTGGGACTTTGACTGTGATTGCATTACAGTCAGGACTATTATAAATCTGTATTACTGCATCTGAACTTGGTAGGTTTGAATCGCTAGAATACTGGTATATATAGTATACATAAGTACCAGGGAAAGACTGTTTAATTGTGATAGTTTCTGGACCATAACCATTTACGTCATCAGTATCAAGGGTGGCGTAGGGAGCAGAGCTTGCGTTTCCACGGTTTGAGTAACTAATATGGTAATTCTGACCTTCTATGTTAGGAGTAAGCAAATGTGAATCTAGATCACCTGGCTTTTGACCCCAATTTAAAAGTAATCTGGTTTCACCCTCTCCTGGAATTGGGCTCATCGAAAAGTTATAGATAAAGTTTTGTTGTCCAAAATTTTCAGGAATATTTATATTTCCTTCATAACTACAGAAACCATAAGCTTCTCCAAAAGTTGGATGTTCCCCTTCTTGTACAAAAATAATCTCATAGTCTCCATTTTGATCTGTGGTTGTTGTACGGCCTGAAATAGTCACAGTTACATCTGGTATTGGATTCCTATTAACTGCATTAGTCACTTGCCCTTTTATGCTAACACTGTTCGCAGGTTCAACTGTGATAGCTATCGTTGCAGCGTCTGAAGTTCCAAAATCATCAGTAACCCAGCATGAGATAAAGTATATGCCTGGCTCCTGTGGAGCGGTCCAGACTGCGGTATTCCCACTACTTTCTATATTTCCACTATAACTATCCCAAGAATAGACTAAATCATCACCATCACTATCAGTTGCTTCGCAGATTAAGTCTATTGAACTTCCAGCATCTATGGTAGAGTCGCTCGCGGTAAGAGAAAGAATTTCAACAGGCTTATTTGCTTTTTCACAGCTCCATGAAAATAAAAAAACAAATAATGGTGCTAAAGAATAATAGAAATATTTCATTGTACTACAATATCAATTGTGGCTATATCAACACCATTATCTGAGTCATTGACAACACAAGATATAGAATAGACGCCGGTTTGCTGAGGAGAAGTCCATGATATATTGTCATCGCTAGTTCCTGGTGTTATTATACCAGCAGTAGCGTCCCAGGTATATTCAAGTTTATCATCTTCATAAGCGTCAGCGCCCTCATCATCACTAGCTACACATGTTAAAGAAACGACTTCACCCGAGCTTACCGGATTAGGCTCTGCTGTTAGTGACTCTATAGTGGGTTCATGGTTAAAGCCACAAGAATAGAGAAAGATAACAAAAAAGAAAAATACTGTTTTTAACGTTTTCTTCATTTTCTAATGTATAAAGAATGAATAAAAAAAAATACTCTTATATAATGTTTGACATGCAATAGGGTTTAAAGAATTTAATTAATTATGTTATTATTTTTTATTATTTGAAAGTTAACAAATATTTTTGTCCATGTGTCTTAATTTTCGAATATTAATTAATTAAAAAAAAAATATTTAAAATCATTTATTTAATTAAAAACTAGAAAGGAAATAATGAATTATAGAAGACTTGGTAAATCAGGATTGAAAATAAGTGAAATGTCTTATGGGTCATGGGTAACCTTCTCTATTCAGGTTGGTATCAAAGAAGCAACTAATATTATGAGGTTTGCCTATGATAATGGTGTGAATTTTTTTGATAATGCGGAAGCATATGCAGCAGGAGAATCAGAAATCATTATGGGAAAGGCGATTAAAAATCTAGGCATTAAAAGAGACACCTTTGTGGTTTCTAGCAAAGTATTTTGGGGAGGGGAAAAACCGACTCAGAATGGATTGAGTCATAAACATATTATTGACGCATGTGATGCCGCTTTAAAGAGACTTCAAGTGGATTATCTAGACCTGTATTTTTGTCACCGCCCGGACCCGGATACACCTATTGAAGAAACAGTTAGAGCAATGCACACACTTGTTATGCAAGGTAAAATTTGTTACTGGGGCACCTCAGAGTGGTCTTCCAAAGAGATTGAGCAGGCTTACAAACTGTCTCGCGAACTTGGTCTAACACCTCCTACAATGGAACAGCCTGAGTATAACATGTTTAACAGAATCAAATTAGAGAAAGAGTATATAGATCTCTTTAAAAAGGAAAAATTAGGTACTACGATATGGAGCCCTTTAAACTCCGGTTTTTTAACAGGTAAGTACCTCAAAGGAGATCCCAAAGGAACAAGGACCAGTCTAAAAAATTATAAGTTTATAAAAGATCGCTTTAATTCAGAAGGGTTCAAAGA
The DNA here is from genome assembly GCA_964343085.1 of uncultured bacterium. GTDB lineage: Bacteria > Fidelibacterota > Marinisomatia > Marinisomatales > UBA1611 > CAZLPW01. The sequence continues at coordinate 7,652 of CAYFIF010000050.1, forward strand.
AAATTATAAAAAAGTAGATCAATTGACTGGGCTTGCTAAAGAGGCTGGTTTGCCTCTAGTTAATATGGCTATCGGGTGGTGTCTAAAAAATAAAAATGTAAGCACTGTTATTTTAGGAGCGTCAAAACTGGATCAGCTAAAGCAAAACCTTCAAACAAAAGACTATATGAGTATTATTGATGATTCTTTGATGGAAAACATTGAGAAGGTTTTATCTAATAAACCATAAATGAAAAAATCATTATATTATATTGTGATTCTTTTTTTTCTACAATTACCTAATTTGGGGTTTTCTATGCAAGTTGATTCGCTAAAGGAAAAAGAAGTTTATGATCCTTGGTTTGCCTATGATAAAGTACTTCATTTTGGAGTTAGTTTTTCAATTGTTTTAAGCACTCAGTACATACTTGAAAATAAATTATCTATTGAAAAAGATGATGCACTGCCGATTGGAGTTTTTGTTTCAGCAATAAACGGTTTATATAAAGAGCTTTGGGATAAAAAAGTAAGTAATTTTTTTAGCAAACGAGACTTAATAGCAGATGCAGCAGGAATTTTAGTTGCCGCCGTGATTGTTAAAAACAATTTTTAGCAAATGAAAAAAATATTTATTCGTGCTAGTGTTATATTTTTTTTAATTATTATTATAGGATTTTATTTAGCGATTTGGACTACTCATTTATGATAAATTTTTCTTTTAAAATAGCTGCTATGATGCTAATTGGTATGGGCGCAGCTGCTTTTTTTGTTATTATCTTGGACACATATTTTGATTTTCCGGATGAAATATCAGGAGCTATGTATTTTTTATCCATCGGAATAGCCGTATCAAGTGTACTAAACTATTATAAGCAATAATCTACGACTATTTATAAATATGATTAATTCAGCAATAAAAACTTTTGATATTTGGGCGAGGAAAGGGAAGGATGAGGGTATGGCCAGGGCTCATGAACCATCAGTAGATGAAATGCTTAATTTTTCCCTTAGGGGTTTAAATAGAGATTTTAAGTTTATTGATGGTGGCTGTGGAAATGGTTGGGTTGTGAGGAAGGTTAAATCTAGTCCTTATTGCAAAAAAGCTATTGGGGTTGATGGTTCACTATCTATGATAAATAAGGCAAAGCAAATTGATCCAAAAGGTGAATATTTATGTGCTGACTTATTGGATTGGGATCCAAAAGAAAAAGTTGATCTGGTTCATACAATGGAGGTTATCTATTATTTTAAAGACCCAATGCTATTGATAGAAAAAATTTATGATAATTGGGTTTTAGAAGGTGGAAGGTTAATCTGTGGGGTCGATTATTATTTTGAAAACACAGATAGTCATTCATGGCAAAAAGATTTAGGTATTCCTATGACTTTATTTTCAAATAAACAATGGTCTGAAATTTTTAATACAGTAGGTTTTAAAGAAGTTAAGACTTGGGTTTCTAATAGTAAATCTAACCAAAGTGGGACCTTAATAATAACTGGGGTAGTATAGAAAATGAATTTATTTAAGATTGGAATTTTAATTATATTTTCATTTGGATTATTAATAGCACAGAACTCGGAGGAAAATTTGAAGAAAAAAATTGTTAAAACAGATGAAGAATGGTCAGAAATCCTTACACCCGAGGAGTACCATATTTTAAGAGAAAAAGGGACAGAAAGGGCTTTTTCTGGTAAATATGATAAAACATTTGAAGAGGGCGGTTATAACTGTGCTGGGTGCGGGGCTAAACTTTTTGAATCTGATACAAAATTTGATTCTGGTTGTGGTTGGCCTGCATTTTCAAAATCTCTGCCGGGAACAATTGATGAGAGTATAGATAAAAGTTTTGGGATGATAAGAACTGAGATTACCTGTAGTAAATGTGATGGACATCTTGGCCATGTATTTAACGATGGGCCTGCTCCAACAGGGCTTAGATATTGCGTGAATTCATTATCTTTAGATTTTATACCAGAGAGTCGGGGAAAAACAAAAAAATGAAAAAAGGTATCGTAAAAGAATATGACCTTTCAAAGGGTTATGGTTTTATTACTGGTGAGGATGGTGAGGATTATTTTGTTCATGTAAGTGGTCTTAGAGAATATTTAAAATCTAAAGGTGTGAGATCGGGACAAAAGGTATCGTTTGATGTTGACTATGGTCACAAGGGTGATAAAGCTATTAATGTAAAGATAGGCTAAAAACCTAAAATAAAAGAGGAAATTAAATCTTTTGATTCCAAAGGTATTTTGTGGGCACAAGGGAATTTTTTTAATTTTGTTTTAAAACCAAGACTGGTAAGTTGATTTTTTATTATATCGCTTTCTATTGGTTTTATAACTTCATCTTTTTTTCCGTGAATAATTAATACGGGAGTTTTTTTACTTTGTTTTGTAATGTTTTTCGAGAAGCTACTTTTATCTCTAAGAAAGCCACCTATAGTTATTATACCTCCTAAAGAAAAATTTTGTTTTTTGATTAGTTCAAGAGCCATACAGCCGCCTTGAGAAAATCCTAAGATGAAAATATTTTTATGCTTAACTCTTTTACTGAGTTTTTTAGATATTAATTCTCTTAGCAAAGCCATAGATTGACTGTTATCCCAGCCTTCGGTTTTATTACCATTGAACCAACTGTATCCATCTTTACCAGATTTGTAAGGTGCTTGAGGAAACTCCCAATTAATATTTTGACTATTAATTATTTTATTTAAAATTCTAAGTGAAAGACTATTACCTGTCCAACCGTGTAAGGCTATCACTACGACTGTTTTATTTTGATTGTGATTAGTGATATCTAATTAATTTTATGAGTCTGGGACTCTATTTTTTTCATAGTGATCCATGGTTAATATAAAGTCTTCAAGGCTTTTTGCTTGAAGAAGGGGGCTTCTGGCTATGTTTTCTCTTATAGTAATAGAGGGAATATCTCCATAATCATGACCAGGGTATATACGAGTATTTTGTGGTAGTTTTAACATTATTTGGTATACAGACTTATAAAGGTCTTTAATACTACTTTTTGAACCAATTACTCTTCCGGTTCTACCAACAAACATGGTATCACCTGTAAATAGAACAGATTCAATGTAATATGATATGCAATCATAATAGTGTCCCGGAGTGTGAAATGCTTTGCCTTGTATTGTACCCAGTTTAAATGATTGATTATGTAATATTTTTTCATAATGGCCATTGTATAAAGATTTTTTGCTATCTGGGTGTCCTAGTATGATTAAGCTGGGATATTTAGCTAAATACTGATTCAAAAAGGATAAATGATCTCCATGCGAATGAGTTATTAGAATAGCTTTTGGATTGGTGTTTATGTAGGGCTTTATTTTATTCAAATCTACGGCTGCATCAATCAAAACTTGTGTTCCTGTACGAAAGCATGTAACCAAGTATGTAAAGTTTTTGTCATAGCC
>CAYFIF010000051.1:0-11010 GCA_964343085.1 uncultured bacterium
AATGAGGATAAAGTTTCCGACAAAAATTTTATTTCAAAAGAATTCTTTCTTTCATTTATGTCCAGAAGAACTGATAAGATTAACTCCATAGTAATCATATGTATACTTATTTTAATTCTTATTTTATTTTCTCCATTGGGATTAGCCAGTTAAGGAGACTATCATGAGGGAAAATATTGTTTTAGGAGCAGAAGAATATTTCCCGGGTATACCAAAAATTAAATATGAGGGCCGAGATTCTAAAAATTCTTTGGCCTTTAAATTTTACGATGAAACTAGAATTGTCGCAGGTAAATCAATGCGAGAACATTTTAGATTTTCTGTAGCCTATTGGCACACACTATGTGGAACGGGTGGAGATCCCTTTGGCCCTGGAACAAAAGTTTTTCCATGGGACAAATCACTAGACCCTATGCAGGCCTCATTTGACAGGCTGGATGCTGCCTTTGAATTTTTTACCAAGCTCGGTATTCCCTTCTACTGTTTTCACGATAGAGATATAGCCCCAGAAGGGTCATCAATTAAAGAATCAGATAATAATCTCGATCAATTGGTCAGGGCCGCCAAAATCAAGCAGGAAGAGTCTGGCGTTAATCTTTTATGGGGAACAGCAAACCTTTTCTCACACCCAAGATACATGAACGGGGCTGCTACAAACCCAGATTTTAGTGTGGTGGCTCAGGCAGCGGCACAGGTAAAATCAGCCATAGACGCAACTATTTTTCTTGGTGGCAAGAACTATGTGTTCTGGGGTGGCAGAGAGGGCTACTTCTCGCTACTAAATACAGATATGAAACGTGAGCTTGACCACCTGGCTACTTTCCTCCAAAAGGCCCGTGACTATGGAAGAGACAATGGTTTTGAGGGAACATTTCTTATTGAACCAAAGCCATTAGAGCCAACCAAACACCAGTACGACTATGATGTGTCAACCGTAGTCGCCTTTCTGAAAGAATATGAACTGCATAAGGATTTTAAGATTAATATTGAAAATAATCACGCAACCCTTGCCGGACATACATTCGCCCATGAAATCCAGACTGCTTTTAATTATGATCTTTTTGGAAGCCTCGATATTAACCAGGGTGACCCTCACAACGGATGGGACACGGATGAGTTTTTACACAATATATACGATTCTACTTTTTTGATGATGGTCTTGCTATCAGAGGGAGGTATTGGAAATGGTGGGATGAACTTTGATGCAAAAACAAGGAGGAGCTCAACTGATTTAGAAGATATATTTATTGGCCACATAAACTCTATGGATAGTTTAGCTAGGGGCTTGTTGATCGCAGAAAAAATTCTAGAAAATTCTGACTATAAAAAATTAAAATCCAATAGATATCAAAGCTTTAATGAAGGAGATGGGGCTTCTTTTGAAAAAGGGCAAATAGACCTCAGACAACTTAAAGAAATTGCAGAGAAGATGGGAGAGCCTGAAAAGATAAGCGGGAAACAAGAACTTTTCGAGTCTATAGTAAATCAATATCTATAATTAATCTTCAACTTTTAACCACCCTTTAAGTGCCACATGAGGATATATAAAGTTTCTATATTATGCCTTTTTTTTATTGTTGGTTGCGATTCAAAAAGCTTTGTGTCAAACAATAAACGACTTCCTAATATTATATTAATTATTGGAGATGATCATGGTTACCCTTATTTTGGCTTTATGGGTTCAAAATATGTAAAGACTCCCAATATGGACTCCCTTGCTAAAAATGGGACCGTATTTACAAATGGTTATGTTCCCGATAATCATTGTAGGCCAGCATTAAAATCCCTTATAACAGGTCTGCTACCCTTGGACTACAAAAGGATAGAGCAAAAAATAAAATCAGATAAAATGATGGAGAATTATTTTATACGAATGAGTGAAAAAGAAAAGAAAGATTGGATCAAAAATTTTGAATATCACTCTCTTAGGTACTTTGAAACCTTACCTAAACTCTTACAGTCTAAGGGCTATAACAGTTTTCAATCAGGTAAATGGTGGGAATATCACTATGAGTATGGTGGATTTACTGATGGTATGACAAAAGGCTGGAAGAGAGAGAGAGTCGATGGTCGAAACTGGTTTCAACAATTTATGGGTGGGAAAGGTACCGATATTGGAAGGATTACAAACAAACCTGTTTTTGATTTCATAAATGAAAATAAGGATAGTCCATTCTTTATTTGGTATGCTCCACAATTACCTCACTACCCATTTGATGCTCCAAAAAAATATTTAGATTTATATAAAAATAAAGGCTTCTCAAAATCTGCAGTTAAATATTATGCTAACTGCACATGGTTTGATGATTCGGTAGGCGATTTAATCGAATTTTTAAAAGAAAATGATATGTTAGATAATACTTTAATAGTTTATGTTAATGATAATGGATGGGAACAAGAACCAAATCAAGAATTCATAAATCACCCGATTAGGTCGCACAATGGAGGAGACAAAGGAAAATTATCTGTATATGACCAATCATTTCGAACACCAATAATCTTCTCTTGGCCAAACCAGTTACCCGTTTCTAAAGAAAAGAAAGATCTTATTCACACTACTGATATCTATGCGACTATACTTGATCTGATCAATATTTCACCGCCAAAAATTCTACACGGGATCTCATTCAAGGATGTAATAAATAACAAAATATCTAACCCAAGAAAATACATTATTGGTAATTCAAACAAGGTTCGTGATATTGGCCTAAACGCTGATCCAATGGGTAAAGATTCAGAAAACTATTGGGTTAGATCCGGTGAATGGTTTTTTAGAATTGATCTTACCAATACAAAACAATCACTATATAATTTGCAGGATGATCAATTTTGCAATCAAAATCTTGCATCAGAGAAACCAAATATTGCTAACGAAATGTTAAATAAAATAAGTAGGTGGAGGCAGGAAAGGTCATCTGACTAGAGTCTTCAATAGATATTTAAATATATAAACCTGGGCCTATATATGTGAGCATTTTGCTCTATATCATTCCAAAAGTCATATGATATGGTATTATAGCTGATCAAAATTCTATTTTCTTTTGACAAAACGGGATGAGCCTTTGCGTTATAGGTAAAAAGACCCTGTTTTGATTCGGGCGTAACAAACAACTCAGTAACTTCTCCAAATGGTCCGACCGGACTCTCACCCACTCTGCAGGCAACCTTATCTGATAAACCATCTAACTGAAAAATTAGTAAATATTTACCGTCTGTCATTGGAGTTACACTAAGCTCATTTGAGACCCGATTTGTAATCGGTCGTATTTTAGTTCTATCATCCTGCCAGATGGCTCCATCCCAATACTTCCATTTCGAAAATGATTCAAACTTTGAGGCTGCAACTCTAGCGACCACTAAATTTTTATCTTTACCTAGACATCCATATATATAAATATTTTCATCTGGCTGAGGTGCACCAGCCCATTTTGTATTAACAAAAATTCCGGCACCTAAATTAACATAGCCTAATTTTGGTTTTTTAATATGAAAGGGTGTCTGTAATACTTCATATTTTCCTTCTAAAAATTTGGGTTGATCCTCAATTTTGATAATAGACACATTTGGCTCAGTGAAATCAAATACATTTTTACCTGTCCATTTCACATGATATGCAAAAATATAAATTGTGTTATTATTATTTTCTTTATTGATAAAGCCATCACCAAGCCAAAAAAATGAATCGTCTTTATTTTTTTTTGGATCTGGTTCAAATAAAGATAGGGGATGTCCATAATTATCTTTCTTATAAAAAAATTTTAACACCATCTTACTTTCATCATAACCATCAAAAAGAGCATATGAATTATGGACCATTTTATAACCGGGTAGAGGCTTAGAGTCATTAACCTCTCCAATGAAAGTATCACTAAAATAGAATGTGACGGTATCTATAGGCTGTTTTTTTGATCTGATCCCCGTCTTTGATAAAGAAAAAATACCATCTCCTCCAAACCAGCCAGATTCTCTTTTAAAAAGGTCCGTCCACTTTTGAGCAATCTCAACATCATAGTTCTCCAGCTTAAGCATAATTTATTATTTCAGTTTAACCTCAACAAATTTCGGTCTATAAACATCCATCCCCTCGGGTGTCAAAAGATTGTCCATACCTCCAAACTCGTTAGTGGCATAGCTAATAATAAGTCTCTCGTTTTTGTCTGATAACCAACCATGAATCCTCATCGCATAGGAGTGTACCTTAAATGATTTATTTGACTCTGGTACTTCAAAAATTTTAATTGGCCTATTCCATGGACCTGTGATTCTTTCTGCCCAAGTGAGTAATATTTCATTATCTTGAGGCCTATAGGTTGTAGTAAAAAATAATTTGGTTTTTTTATCAAAATAAATGTTTGACTCTGTACAACTAGGATAAAAACATTCCTGCGCATTAGAAAATTTTTCAATCCATGCTTTTCCATTAAAAAACTTCATCCCGCTAGCATCACCATTAGTTTTAAAAAACAGCTTTTTTAAACGGCCCAGAAAAATACCATCTTTAAAAAAATTTCTATTTGTTAAAAAAGAATACATGTGCTTATTATCTAAATATAAGGCGGCATGTGGTATCCCAATATCAAACTTAAAGTCCCACATATCGAAGTTCCATTCCATCGGATCATCAAGATAATTTTCAATTTTTATGCAGACTGTTCCTGCTATATCAATTGATTGATCATCAGTTTTATTAACAGCCATACAAAAAATAATTAGAACATCACTTATGATTATTCCATTAGTTGGCCACAGAAAGTCTCCTGGTAGATGATCTTGAGATAAAAAAAAAGATTCTGGCTGAGAACTGTTTCCTCCCCAGTAGTAATTCATTTCTAGGGGAATACTATTTTTAAATTTCATTATGCCAATGGTATTATTTAGAAAGACCCAATTGTTTCCTCTACAATTTTGCTTACGCACACCAACAAAAGTATCTCCGAATAGCCATAGCACTTTTTTATCATTTAATCGAATTGAGTGTGCAACATCCGAGCCAAGCCATCCATTTTTCTGTAGATCAAAAAAATGATCCAATTTGCGATGTGGTTTTACAGATTCTATTTCAATCAAATTAATTTACTTTCTCTAAATAAACCTTGATAAAACGGGGTCGATAGGAATTAATATTTGCATTTTTATAATCTCCAGTGTAACTAGTAATATAGCTGATAATAACTTCACCTGTTTTTTGACTAAACTCTGGATGAGATCTAACGGCATAGGTTTCAATACAGGTTTTTTCTGGACAATTAATAATCGGATTTTCAAATATAACCTGTGGATCGCTCCATGGCCCCTCTAAATTTTTTGAATAAGTTAGTAAAATTTTATTATCAATTGCAGTATAAGTAGTTGTTACATATAGATCCCAATCAGATATATATTGAATATTAGACTCCGTGTTCCCAGGCTCAAAAATATAAACTCTATTTTGAGTCGTTTTTGACCATATTTTTAGGTTTTCTTCCCACACCAAGTGTTCTAAATCTTTTGAGTCTTTATTTTTAATGAAATCACTCTTAAGCATCCTAGACAAAATAGCTTTCCTTTTACGATTTTCAATAATGAACCCCATGAAGTAAATATATAAATCTTTTTCAAAAAGTGCAGAATGATATAGTATTTGAAACTCATCTCCATGCCACTCAGGGGTTTTAAAATCATAATACCTTTTAATCCAGTTTTTTGGGTGATCTCCTTTATTTATAACCTCTATTATTACAGAGCCTGAAATACTAAACCAGCCATTTTCACCGTGCGCAACTGCCTGACAAAATATATATAAAGAATTATCCAAAATAAAACCATTCGTCGGCCACAAATATTTTCCTGGCATATTTTTCTGGTTGGGGAAAAAAGCTCTGCCCTCTTCATCTTTTCCAAATATAAATTCTATTTCGCTAGTTCCAGCGCTATCAAGATATTGGATCGCGATACTATTGTGTACATACCACTTATCGGGAGACAGTCTATTATTTTCGAATTTCCCTGTCCATGTATCTCCAAAAATCCAAAGAATTCGATTTTTTTCAAGCGGTATTGAGTGCCCTGCATCACCAGATAGCCAACCTATCTCACGAGGCATAAACCAGCTATTTTTTTCCTTGTCTACTGTGACCTCTTTCACTTTGAAGTCGGAACCAAAAGAAATTTGGTATGATAGATTGAAAAAGAGCATAAAAATAATCAAATTTCTTTTCATTTTAGAAGAATAATTTTTTTTGTAAGAAACTTTTCACTGCTTTTTAGTTTTACAAAATAAACACCTGCTCCTGCAGAAGATCCATTATTGCGAATACCTTCCCATTTAAATGTTTTGAATGATAAAGTTTTATTATTATAAAAATCATTGAAAACTGTCCTACCCATAATATCATATATTCCTATATTGTATCTATCTCCTACATTTCCACCGACCTCAATTTTAATTGAGTTATTAAATGGATTTGGAAAGCACGATATTGATATGTTTGCTTGGTTTTGTTTTGGTAGAGATGATTCAGGCTCTACCTTAAGAGAAAAAACATCATCCACTGGAATCGAAATAAATCGCGGTCTATAGAGGTCTCCACGCTCGAAATGATACCAAAAATCTCCTCCTATGTTTGTGTTTACATTATAACTTATGAGAAGTCTATCTGGGCTTGAAAGATGCGGGTGAGCCTTAGCGTTATAGGCAGAAACATCATCAAACTCATTATATTCCGGAGCGTCCCAAATAATATTAAATAAGTCAAAAGGACCTGTGGGGCTGTTTGCTGTCCTATAGGCTACACTCCTACCTACACCGCCCTGCTGAAATATGGCTATGTAATTACCTAAATCAATCTGAGTGACACTAAATTCAGGAGATATCTGCTGAGTAAGGAGTTCGGCATCAGATATATCTAAAGTCCACTCAGAACCATCCCAAAACTCCCAACTATTATAATCCTCGATTGTATTTTCTTGGGTCCTAGACACTGTCATATATTTCATGTTTGAAGAAGATGAGTTATATACCCCATAGAAGTAGATATAATCATCAGGCGCTAAAACTTCAGAAGAATTAGTTAATGGCATTATTGCCTGTCCATACCAGACATAATCACCATTATCATACTGATAAAATAGGGGTGTATCATATTGTTCTATAGCAGAAAGTTGGTTTTCTTCATCTAATTGAAACTTTATAAGTGCTACACCATCAACTGAAAATGGAGGAACATCATAGTCCATCCTCAGCGCATAAAGATAAATCGTTTCGTTAATACTAATCCCATCCATAAGCCAATACCAGTCTTCCGGCTCTGACTCTGGAGTGTTTGGTATAAAGAAAGAGGTTGGTATGCTATCATTATCTAAATCATAATAAAATTGAATATTATTATTGTCTGGTTCATTACCATCTAAAATAGCATAGGTATTATTAACCATATATGTTGGTGATATCCTTTGATTTGTTACAGAGTCAACATCGCCAATAAAAGTATCACTAAAGACAAAGAGTGTTTTTTCAGAATAGGACTCACTCCCGCTGAGCGGAATTGAATATATCCCGTCTGCACCACTCCACCCAGTGTAGCGATGAAACAACTCTGACCATTGACTCTCGTGGGTTCCCTGTGGAGGGAAATTGCAGTCAGTACCGCTACCTACCTGAACATGATGAGGATAGCTTAAAGGTGCAAATGAATTTCCTGAACAAATTAGATTAGGCGTAGCCTTAGTTGTAAGATAGGCTAGAGCGAAACATCCTTCCGTAATACCAGATTCTAAATTCAATTCTATGGAAACGCTAATTTCATTTTCATAGGTATAGCCACTATCAGAAATAAGCGCAATCCACTTCATGGAAGATCCAAATGAGGAAGCAGGGTAGCACGATTCAGTAGAATCTGTCCAAATATATGATTGTAGCAAAGTTCCAGAAAAATTAGTCGATGTATAGGATCCAGAAATAAACTCCCAATCTTCGGGGACTAATACCGAAAGAATACCTCTGTGAGGGTTAGTTGTCTCAGGAACATTATCAACAATATTTATTTGGATAGATACTGATTCATTTACATCTACATTTTCAGGCTGATAAATCTCATCAAAATAACACCCACCGAGAAGAATCAGTATTGAAGCGAAAAATAAAATTTTATCATAGCTGGGGATCATTTAATCCATGCTCTAAAGATGAAGATCTAACAAAAGAATAAACAAGCTTACACTCATGATTTGTTTGGTTAGTTATTTTAATCAATTTTGAAGCTTCAGGAATAACCATTGTTTCATATAAGTTTAATTTCATGGTCCTACCATTTTTTGATTCAAGTCTAATAGTCCTTCCTTCTACTAAATTAATTATTAATCCTCTGTCTTTGGTCTCTAAAATACAAGTTGTCAAGAAATCGATCCGGTTGATATTATAAAAAGATTCTTTGCGATTATATATTTCAAAATCTTTCCAATCATCACCCTCATTAATAAGCTTAGGCCGCGGAATATAATTTTCATTAATGAAAGTACTTGTTCTTTCTTGTCTAATATTCTCGAAAGCACGTTCAATATTTAATTTTCTTAAATTTCCATTGAGATCTTTGCGTAGATAATCATAAATCTTGAAAGTAAAAATATATGGTGTCGCACTTATCTCTAATACAAGGCTTCCCTCTCCGCTACAATGGACTGTTCCATTAGGTATAAGAATAAGATCATGGGGCTTAACTTTAACTGAGTGAACATATTTTTCAATATCAACCACTGTACCATTTTTTTCAGATTCTAAAAGCTTTTCCTTAAACTCTAAAGTATCAACATTCTCATTTAGCCCAACATAGACTTTTGCATCCTCTTTAGCGACTGATATATAGTATGTTTCGTCTTGGGTATATGTTTCACCAAAATTATCCATCATAAACTCTGGTCTCGGATGACATTGAGTAGAAAGGTGACCACCATTAATTGTATCTAAATAATCCATACGAATAGGCCACTCATATTGGAACCTTCTTGCTGCCATTGCACCTAACATATTTTTATTTTCCTGAAACATAATAAAATCAAAAGAAAATTCAAGAATATCTTCCCCACTCTTTATTACCACACCATTTTCAGGAGCAATTAATTCAAAAGACCAGGCAAAATTTGGTTTTTCTGGATCTAAGCCCATATGCCCTTGCATAAATTTGCCACCCCAAGGACCGGGATAAAACCAGGGTCGGGGTCTAAATGGTGTCTGAGAAAGTAAACTAAGTGTAGCCCTAAAATCATCTCCACTTATAATCACAGGAAAAAACGGGTCAGAAAGGTCTACTAAAATATCAATATCAGGAAGAAGTTCTCTTTTCTTCCTATTTTGGGCAGGCCAATCAATAAAATAAGAACGCTTATAAAACTGAACAAACTTTAAACTTTCTTTAGAACCTATATTGGTCACCTTATTTTTTCTGGCATTTTCTTGTAAAATATCTTTAGGGATATCTAAATAAATCAGACAATCATAAATATCTAATATGCCAGAACCACAACCATAAATAATAAGGATAGAATTGTTATTTTTATTTTTTGCTGCTTGGATTCTCAATTTTGAAATTTTTAATGGGTCAAAGAAGGACTCCATACCAAATGGATAGTGGGAGCCCCAAAGTGGATCATCTTCTCCTAAAAAAGGTTCAATCAAATCCTTAATATTTTTTTCTGGTAATTGATAAGAATCAATTTTTTCCCATGTTACCTCAAAACCATCATTAGAAAATAAACGATTCAATGATTTGCGAAATTGAGACCAATCTAGACCATTAAACCCATCAATGAGAAAAACCCTAGAACTGTTTTGGTAGTTTTCTTTTATTTTACAAAATAATGCTTCATACCCTTTTTCTATTTTACCACTATCAATATCGAATGAAGGTTCAGGATTGTATAAACCTCTGGGAAAATTTTTCTCTCCCTTGGCTATTAAATTATTAAATTTATTTTCCAATTAATTCTCCAATTTTGGATGAAAGGCAGCACCAAGAAGCGGTGCGTGGTTACCTAATTTGGATGATAAGATTTGGCACCTTCCTCTAGGAATTGTAAATGCCATTTCATCTACTTTTTTCTTTACCCTTGGCAAAATAATTTCGGAACTGTTCATTATACCACCACCTAATATTAATTTATCAGGACTATAAACATGAATTATATTAGTCAAACCGATAGCCAAATTATTAATAAAATTATTAAAGATTTTATTTTCACCTGAATTATTTTCCCTGATATGAGAGAAAAATGATTTAACGGGATCTTCCTGATCTAAAAATTTTGATTTAGATAATCTAAAAATTCTTTTTAGACCATTCTTTGAACAAAACATTTCCAAACAACCTATATTCCCACAGGCGCATGCGGGACCATTCCTATCAATACTAATATGCCCCCCAAGCACTCCTCCAAGATGATCAGATCCATAAAATAATTCTCCATTCAAAATAGAAGCACAACCGACTCCGGTACCAAGGGTAACACAGGTAAGATTTTTTGTATCTCCCCACCCTCCAAACTTCCACTCACCCAATACATAACATCTTGCATCATTTTCAATATTAAACGGGACACTGTATCTTTCTGAAAATATTTCTCTTAAAAAAATATTTGAAAATTTTTTTGCTTCACCAACATCGTCAACAACCATGCCGCTTCCAACATCAACTATCCCTTTTGAAGAAATTCCACCACAGGTGATTTCCTCTTTCCCTAGGAATAAATCTACTCTTTTCTCGATCTCAGCTATAAAGTCTTTTGAGGAAAAAAGTTTATTTATTTTAATCAATTCTATTTTTTTTAATTTGCCCTCTTCAGTGATTAAACCTAGTTTAAAATTTGTCCCACCTAGTTCTAGCCCTAATCTCATTTATTTTTTCCTCTTGAGCCCAGACTTTGTTAAATCAAATTCTCTTCCATGGTGATTTATTCCAAAAAGTTCAATATCCTTAATCACCGGATCAGCGGTAATGCCTCCATCAAATGTTGTTTTTATTCCAGCAAAACCATTAATTA
>CAYFIF010000052.1:0-10978 GCA_964343085.1 uncultured bacterium
GGTCCTATTCTCAAGGTACCGCTTCTGGCGATAATGCTGGCACTGGCACATTAGGTAATAGAGCTGATCTTTAAGTTTAGTTTACTCTAAAAAAATAAAAAAGCCCTGGGGTTCACCTCAGGGCTTTTTTATTTCAATCTATTTTAAATAGATTAATTAGCTATTAATTTTCTATTATTCACAATAATTAAAATCGAAATAAAAATAATTACAGATCCAATAATAAAATATAAAGATAAAACCTCCTTAAAAATTATTACACTAGCTACCACTGAAAATGGAACCTGGACATAGCTTATAGGTGCGACCCTACTTGCAGGTAATAATTTATATGCAAATGTCAAAAAGAATTGACCAAACATAGTAAAAATCCCTACCAGTAATAAAATAATCCAAACCTGCACAGTGGGATCCACCCAGGAATAGTAAGCAAAGGGGAAACTCATAGGAACGGTATAAAGTGGAAAATAAAACATGATAATATATGGTGACTCTTTCATTGTTGAAGATAACCGAACAAACACATAGGCAAGTCCTGTTAAAAAAGAACCTGTTATTGCAATAGCGATACTAATAAGATCGAATGATGAGTCTAGATGAATAAAAGGTAGACCTAAAATTATATACACGCCAATAAATCCAAAAATAACAGAAAATACTATGTTTTTATTTATAGCCTCAGATAAAATTAAAGATGCCAACAGAGTAGTAAAAATCGGGTATAAGTATTGAATTACTGTTGACTCTGATAATGGAAATCTTTGTATTGATTCATAAACAAAAAATAGTGCTACACTTCCGGTTATACCTCTTACAGATAATAAAAATTGATTATTCCCCCAAGGGTAAAGACCTTTGTTTATAATTATAATATATATAAATATCAATGTCAAAACGCCTCTTATAAATACAATTTGTATTGTTGGAATTGATTGACCCGCAAGTTTAACACAGACTGTCATAAGACAAAAAAAGAATGCGCTAAGAATCATGTACAGGTATCCGTTATGGAAATAATTAAGCACTCTATAAACGATTAAACTTTTTGAATTTTAAAATATATACTTTTTAAGAAATAGTTCTAACTGGTCAAACTAAAATAAAATTTTATCAATGAACTAATCACAATCAAAATACATATCCCTGTATTGGCTTTTTATTGGAGTTAGGATTAGATTTTTTGATTTGCCATCTACAAACTGGATCGTTGCATACCATGCGGTAGAAGCATCATACCAACCACCCGTGAACTGGTTATGAAGTCTAATATACTCATAAAACAAACTATCTCTTAATACCGAAACAGAAGGGTTTGAAGCCCAATATGGATATGACTCTAAACTATCGCTCGAAACATAGCTCCCGTAGTTATCTCTAAGCTCTCCTGTTAAAACCAAGGTTAAAGAATAATCACCTTTAAGGTTGGTTAATTCTGGGTATTCTTCCCACAAAAAATTATTGTCTCCAAAGGCTCCGTCTGGCTGAACCAGCCAATTTGAAACCCAATTGTTTAAAGACCAATTTAAATCGGCAAAGGCTTTTACATTATCTGATAAAAAACCTTCACAGGGCACTTCTTCCTCATTAGAAATCTGTTCATCAGAACAGGAAAAAACAAAAACAATAAAAATTAAAAAAAGTTCTTTCTTGATTGGCATATTCAAAAGTTAAATGTAAAATCTATATTCAGTATAAAAAAACCAGTAACCCTATTATTGAAAGTGTAAAATAGTTTACCAAATCAGCTGCGCCCACATAATCTTTCGCAATCCGCTGTCCCAAAAAAAGGCACAATATGGTGATATTTGATAAAATTAATCCAAAAACAATAAGCTGGGTTTGAGCTTTAAAAAAATAAAATAATATGCCAACAAAAAAAAGTATACCCGATATAAATTCCAAAAGAGTTAATACTAATAATAAATGTGGAACAATACTTTTTAGAAATGTTTTACTAAAATGATCCCTCAACCAGTCTAGATTGCCCTTCTTATCAATTATTTTATCTAAACCTGATTGGATAAATACAATCATTAGAAAAGCAGGTATAGCTATCTTGATAAAAGCTAAAATTAACTGGTCAAATGTTAAATGACTAAACAATCATCTGGACCAATAAAAAGGTCTTTAAAAATTTATCACTCATGTCAAAGATAAAATTTAATTTGACTTTTTCTTTCGGTATTTTTTCCAGTGATCCTTATCTTTTTTTTCCCCAAGGATGAACTTTTCAAAATTTTTCAAGGTTTCTATTAATGACATATATAACTCCAATAAAATATTTATTCGACTAGAAGAAAATACCACCATATGAGCTAATAATAATATTCTAGATTTGATTATTTCAGTAGCAACATTTTTCTTATTTGGCTATCATCACCTATTTCTATCTTATAAAAATATGATCCTGAACTTAGTTTCTGCCCTCTATCATTTAACCCATCCCAACTGATCTTATTATACCCTGAATTTTGGTTAAGGAAAACAGGTCTCGCTACCAATCTGCCATTTGAATCATAGATAGTAATATTTATAACTCCGCCATCTGATAAACTATAGTGTAGAGTGGTGCTTAGGTTAAATGGGTTAGGATAGTTTGGATACACAACAATTTTTTCTGGATTAATATTATTATTTTCCTTACCATAAATTTCTAATTCTGGAACCGTGGACTGTAAAAAACGATATAGATAAAGGTGACCAAATCCTACATACCACACATTTTTCCTATTACTAATATGCTCTAGATGGCTCCAGGTAAAATCTTGGTCCCACTCAAGAATATTTGGGTGAGACATAAGATGATAAATACCACCAAACAGCAATACCCAATTAAAAGTGCTGTTAAGCTGAATGGTGTCTGTAGAGCCCCAGTAACTCTGAGAGCCTACTTCTATTGAAGCACCAACCGGGTCAAACTTATATAATTCGTGGTCCCAATCAGAGAACCAATTATCTCCCCAATCAGTCAAACGTGTAACAAGATAGCCAGCAGAACTTACCATCGAATCTATTTCTTCATCATAATCTCCATAAGGAGCAACCCAAACGTATATATATTCATTATCCCCGTACCTGCTAAGATTAGGAAAATCCAGATGATTTTTAAGATCTCCCATGCTGCCTAAAACCTCACCCTCTGTATCATCATAGGGAGCAAATGGATGTGTCCTTGAATGAGATACAGCCTCAACATTTCCCAAATCAAGCTGGTTTTGAATACTTGACCATGTATTTGTATCACCTACTTCAGTCACTATTCCACAAGATACCCAAAGGTTTAAATCTCGGAAATTCTGGCAACTCTCAATAAAATTATCATTGTTCCAATCAGCCCAGTCATCGGCAGTTATAGTAACAACCGCATCTCGATTATCATAATATTGACTCGTTTTTGAATATGTTGACTCTATTATATTTCCTATATTATCTGTTATTTTTAAAAAAATTGAGTCAGATAAATCAGAAAATGCAATAGATAGAAAACACATACCTGTATAATAATCAAACCTCACCGCTTCAATACCATTAAAAAAATCTTCTGCTGTATATTCATTAATCAAACTCCACTCCTGCTCTTTCTTAAACTTCCTGTAGGCATTCAGGTTTGAACTGTTATCAGGAATTATAAACTCATAGGTAATTGGATAGGATAGCCCATACTTAAGGTGTGACTGCGAATCAATCGATATGATGGTCTCTAACCTTAATCCACTTTCAACTTTCAGCCTAGCTGAGTCCATGCTTACTGCAGTCAACGCAGAAATATTAATAAAAATGATTATGTTTTTCATCCCAAACACCTACAAAAGATATCAACTGTCTCCCAAGAAAACACTTAAAGAAAATTCTTCTATTTTTTTTCTAGACCACCAAAAACCTATCTCCTTATCCTTCGGACTAGAAAAATTGTAATAGTAAAGCTCTATACGCAACCATTTAGGTTCGCTAATTATAGTATTTTTTAAAGATAGCAAATCATGGATACTGGGACTTTTCTTCGCTAGTCCTCTCAAAAACAATCCAAACCAGTAAGAATGATCAATATAATTTCTGATATAAAACTGCCAGTTATTTAAATATGCCTGCCTAGATCTTTCATCCAATTTGTTTAGATCTGATAATTCGCTTTTGGTAAAAAATCTTTCTATTGTTATATCTCCTTCTCTTATATCATTTTTAATCATAACCTCTAAAAACCGTTTATATAGAGATAATGGAACTGGAGATTTAATCAATCTTTCAATATAGAGGGCCTCAAACCATAGCTGCCAATCTAATCGAGGCATATGAGGAAGAAAAAAACGTGGCGGAGTATTTAGTTCTACAGGTTTATAACGAAAAAGATATGGCTCCCACTTTTCCCCATCATCACTATATGAGATTATTATTTCCGGCCTCGTATCTGTCATCACTCGAAATAAACCATATGAATTTATGGAGCGAGAAAATCGAGCAAGCTCAACCAAACTAGTTGTAATAAAAGAAGGTTGAATATAATCATTCGATTTATTTTTTTTATTCCCATAAAAATCTAATCTTAAAAAGAATAAGCCTGTGATCAAAAAAACAATTAAATGAAAAACACCGATAAAATTTTTTATATATAAATACCTAGAGTCCATTGGAAAATTGGAATTAAATCTGATGAAATATTTTTTCAAATTTTCAGGAATACTCTGATCATCAATCAATGTTAAGCAAAGTGCAATAGTTAACAGATTAAAAAATCCATAGTTACCTGTTATAATAATCATGACCTGCAAAAAAATAAATCCTGCACATGAAATATTTCGAAACCTTCTTGGTAGAAAAATAAAAAATGGAAAAATTAACTCAACAATATAGGCTATAATTAGTGATAGCTTATGGAACATACCAGGTAGCCAATGAAAGTACCAACTAAACTGAGAAGGAATTGGCTGAGTCCAAAAATGAAAATCTAAGGCACTTAGATTAATCCAATGATTTGATCCATCCCCACCAAAATACGTGAATTTTACCACACCCGATTCAAACATCAGCTTAAACAATAACAACCAGACTAACCATCTGCCTATAAGGTTTGATTCTTTCCCGCTTCCAATTTTCTCCCTGATAACCCACGGCAAAAATAAAAAAGAGATCAGAACTGTCTCCAACAGTAGCAAATCCCACTGAAAATTAAGAAATGGTCTTGATACAACAACAAAAGACAGATAACATATCCAAATAATTAGGACCGATATATGTGGGATAAAACCAAAAAATAAAAATATTGATGCAACAGTTCCAGATAGAAAAAGAAAATCTAATCCAGAATCTCCCTCAAAAAACCATAATAAAGTCGGTTTTATTAACCATTTTAAAAAGTTTTTATCATCTGAAAAACCGCTTTGAAGCTGGCTAAGGTATTCTGAAAAAGGCGCGATTCCACTAGACCCAATTAGCCCTGAAGTCTGAGACCATAGGGAAATGAAAGCAAAAAAAATAGTAAGCCCCAGAAACCGGGCAAATAACCAGCCGCTGGTATGATAGCTTGATTGGATAAAGCTTTTACCATAAAAAAAATTTACAAGCAGCTTAAACTTATTACGGTGATTAGCAACTAATCTATAAGCCCATTCAGATAAAAAAGAGAACGGTTTGGATTTTTGATATAGATTAAAGGCCCATCCTCTCCAAGAATATTCTGCAAAAAACCTAAAAATTGCCTCAGCCCCACTATAGGAGTTACCGCTTGGAGTGAATAAAAATACCGATTTTGAAAAATCTTCTTTTGGAGCATCTGGGTATTTTTTAGATAGCTCTTGGTATGATACCAGCTTTACTTTTTTGTCTCTGTAATCACCAAACCTATCAGCACATAATTTGCAAAATCCACAATCCCCATCCCAAACCATAAGTGGCTTTTTAGGATAAAACTTTTTTTTATAATCATTAAAAATATTAAACCACCTTAAAAAGGAATATTACCCTGAATACTAATATGAAAGATAATGAGGAAATAGATAAAACTATAAAAAAACAGACTCCAAAGAATTATTTTTTTAATGTCAAAAAAACCAATAAGCCATAATTTAATTCTATACTTGTAAACCAATTTTTTAACCTATTAATAAAAAACCAGTAAATACCAATCAGATTAAATGACCATTAAACCATATTTATATCAAATAAATAAAAAACCAGAAACAAATAACGAGGTCGGACTGCCCAAGGTTAGATCAGAAAAGGCAGTTATTCTCCCTTCTGGAATAGATGGTGACTTTAATAGATTTCGTAAAAAGAAAAAAAATAATGATCCAAAGATGGCTCTAATGATTTTATCAATAGATATTATAAATCAGCTTAACGATGAAGGGTGGCCTGTAAAACCAGGAGACTTAGGAGAAAACCTAACCATAGGTAATCTAAATTATAATACTTTGTGTCCAGGACAAAAGTATTCCCTAGGAACTTCAGAAATTGAGATTTCTTTTATCTGTGATCCTTGTTCAAACCTGAATGTTCTACCGTATGTTGGAACCGAAAAAATTGCAGAATTTATTAAAACACTAATGAACCGTAGAGGTTGGTACGCAAAGGTCACAAAGCCTGGAAAAATAATTGAAAGAGACCAATTTATTTTGATCTAGATCGTAAAGATATTTACAAATCTAAAGAATGAGTATTAAAAAAAATAAACCAAAAAATTTCCGTTCAATAATTCAAATCGTTGAAGGTATTAAAACTAGTGATGGCGCAGGAGTCAATCTAACTAGAATAATAGCTAATGCTCAGCTTAATATGGTAGACCCGTTCCTGCTTTTAGATGAATTTGGTAGTAATAATCCAGATGATTATATTGGTGGATTCCCCCCGCACCCACATAGAGGATTTGAAACGATCACTTATATGCTAAACGGAAAATTTCGGCATAAAGACACCGCAGGAAACGAGGGCTATCTTAGTGATGGTTCTGTTCAATGGATGACAGCGGGTAGAGGCGTAGTCCACAGCGAAATGCCAGAACAAACTGCAGGTCTCGTAAGAGGATTTCAGCTTTGGCTTAATCTTCCAAAAGAAAAAAAAATGATTGAACCAGCATATAATGATATACCAGCTGATAAAATACCAGTTTTAAAGACTCCTGAAGGAACAATAAAAATTATTTCAGGTTCTTTTTCTGGAATTAAAGGTCCCGGTAGACCCCATACCGGGATGCTATATTTTGATATAAAACTTAAAAAGAAATCTAAATTAGAAATTCCAATCAAAGATGGATGGAACGCTTTCTGTTATGTATATGAGGGTAAAATAAATTGTGAAAAGCAGGTAAAAAAAGGTCACCTAGCATTATTTAATAAAAAAGGAACTTTTTATTGTACCTCAGATTCTTCAAAGTCAAGGTTTATACTAGTTGCAGGAAAACCCTTAAATGAGCCTGTCTCCCGTGGTGGCCCATTTGTAATGAACACGAAAGAAGAAATTATACAAGCATTTCAAGATTACCAGTCCGGAAAACTAAGCTGATTTGCACACATGAATGATTCAACAATAGCGATATCAAAAGACTATATAAAAGCCCTTGACAAAAAAGATTACCTAGCAAGCTTCAGAAATAAATTTTATATAAATAATAAAAAACTTTGTTACCTTGATGGTAACTCCCTGGGAAGACTGCCAAATAGAACCGTTAAAGAGATTGATTCATTCCTGAAAAATGAATGGGGATCAAAACTTGTTGAAGGTTGGGAAAAATGGATACACGAGGCACAAAACACTGGAAATTTATTAGCAAAAAGTGTTTTGGGAGCCGATAAAGGAGAGGTGATTGCCTGCGATACAACATCAGTAAATTTTTATCAAATCTGTTCTGCCGTTGTTAAATCTGCACCAGATCGAAAAACAATTATAACCGACTCTGCTAATTTTCCTACCGATCGTTATATTTTAGAGGGCATTTCTCAACAGTTCGGTTTAAATCTAATTTTGATTGATAATGAAAAAATAAATAAAAATGATTATGAGATACTAACCCCTGAAATAATTGACCCCTATTTTAATAATGATGTTGCCCTGGCTACGTTTCAAGTGTTACAGTATAGATCAGGCGCACTTAACGATATAAAAGAAATAACAGAACTTGCAAGATACCATGGTATCTTATGTGTGTGGGATGCTAGTCATGCCGCAGGATCGGTTGAGTTAAACTTTAAAAAAAACAACATAGATCTCGCTGTTGGCTGTACCTATAAATACTTATGCTCTGGCCCTGGATCTCCTGCCTGGATTTATGTTAGGAAAAATTTGCAAAAAAAACTTCAGGTGCCAATACAAGGATGGTTCGCCCAGAAAGATCAGTTTAAAATGGGTCCCAAATTTATAAAAAGTCAGAATATTCGCGGATTTCAAATTGCGAGTCCCTCACTTATAGGATTAAGATGCATTAATGTTTCTTGTGAAATAATTAAAGAAGCAAAAATAAAATCCATTGTTAAAAAAGCAAAACTCGGCACAGATTTAATTATTAAACTCTATGACCAATGGCTAAAAGATTTGGGCTTTGAATTGATGACACCACGTAATAGCAAGAAAAGAGGTGCACATATTTCTCTTTATCATAAAAATGCAAAACAAATCAGTGCATCACTTCGAAAATTTGAGGGCGTCATTGTGGATTACAGGACTCCTAATCAAATCCGAATCGCTTTGTCTCCATTATCAACCACATTTAATGAAATCTACAGAGGGATAAAAAAAATAAGAGACTCTGTTAAAAGAAAAGATTTTTTAAAGATAAAAGAAAAAAAATCCGGAGTCACTTAAACAAAGAACAGTGGATTTTTAGTTATAATATTTTATCCAACCCCTTCCTTCATGACCAAAACTGATCTGATTTTGATGAATAATTTCAATCAATATTTCCAAACTATCAGTTAATCTTGGACCCGGTCTGTTAAAATATTGGTTTCCATCAACAATATAAACCTGACCCTCTTTTACCGCCCGTATCTTTCCCCATCCTTTAATTTTAAATAATGGTTTTATATCTCTAATAGATTTTTTTATGTCATATCCACAAGGCATTATAATAATTATCTCTGGATCCTGATAAAATAGATCTTTTGGATCTAACCATGGTGAATGCTTTCCCGATTTTCCAAATAAATTTATTCCTCCTGCTTTATTAACCAGTTCCGGTACCCAGTTTCCAGCTGCCATTAATGGATCAATCCACTCAATACATGCAACTCTTCTTGGGCTTAATTTTTTAACCAAAAAATTTAATTCATGTAATCTGGTTTTCATTTTTTCAATAAGATTATCACCGGAGTGCTTAACTTCCAGAGCCTGGGATATTGTATCTATACTTTGCCAAATATCATCTAAATTGTTTGGCTCAACAGATATGACCCTAGGCTTGCTTTGACTGATCTCTTTTAGCGCATGCTCTACATCCTTTAAACTCACTGCGCATACTTCACACTGAGTTTGAGTAATAATTAAATCTGGTTCTAAATGGATAAGTTTTTTTTCATCTACATAATAAATTGACAATGCTTGTTGTAGCAAAGATTTCACTCTATCATCTATTTCTTTACTTCTACCATCAATATTGAACTTTGGTTTTGTGCAAAAAGGCAGGTTTAAAACTTCAGGCGGATAGTCACACTCATGCGAACGTCCAACCATTTTTTTACCACAACCAAGCCGATAAACAATTTCAGTAGCAGATGAGATTAGTGATATAACCCTCACTTTTAATTATAAATCACTATCATTTTGGGGCAATTTTATTTTTTACATATTTTTCTAACCACTGGTCTTGTTCCCAAAGAAGATGCAGTATACTCTCTTTGGCCCTATAGCCATGACTTTCCTTTGGTAGCATCACAAGACGTACTGTTGCGCCTAAACCTTTCAAAGCATTAAAGTATCTTTCACTCTGAAGAGGATAGGTACCTGAATTATTATCCGCCTCACCATGAATTAATAAAATAGGACTGTCTACTTTATCTGCATGCATAAACGGAGACATCTTATAATATATTTCTGGCGCCTCCCAATAGTTTCGCTCTTCGCTCTGAAATCCAAAAGGAGTAAGGGTCCTGTTATATGCCCCACTACGAGCAATCCCCGCAGCAAAAAAGTCAGAATGAGAAAGCAGATTTGCAACCATAAAAGCACCATAACTATGCCCCCCAATTGCAACCCTTTCTTTATCAATATATCCCAGGCCATCTATTTTGTCAATCGCTGCCTTAGCGTTATTCACTAATTGGCTGCGAAACTCATCATTAGGTTCTTTATCACCGACTCCTATTATTGGAAATGAAACATCATCTAAAATTGCATAACCCCTAGTTAACCAATAAATTGGGGATCCCCAATAAGGATAGGTAAATTCATTTGGATTTTGTGTTGTCTGAGATGCGCTAGATTTATCTTTAAATTCGCGAGGATAGGCCCACATTATCATTGGAAGCTTTTCTTTTTTATCCATATCATACCCTTCTGGCAGATACAGCGTTGCTGATAAGTCTAAACCATCTTCCCTATTATATTTTATTAGCTTTTTATAAACATTTTGGAGGCTTTTAAATGGATTTGAAAAATAAGTGACTTGGCTTAATTCTTTACCTTTTAGACTCCTAAAATAATAGTTAGGGTAGTCACTAGGCGATTCAATCCGGACTAAAATTTTATCTTCACCAGGCATAAAATCCCGTAGAGTTTCTTTTTTATGTTTATAAGTAGATTCATATAATCTCTTAGTTTTCTTTGTTTCTATACTAAACTGATCTAAAAATGGGAACTGACCATCTTCATTAAAACCATCGCCCATAAGAAATAGATTTTGATCTTTTAACGCTAAAATATATCTACCATAATTATTTCTTTTTTCAACAAAATCACCTGGGTCATTATATCGGTCTTGATAATTTCTGTCATAAATCAAGGTGGGTGGATTTTTTGGTTTTGATGGATTGAATAAATATGTTTTTGTATTTCT
>CAYFIF010000053.1:0-10702 GCA_964343085.1 uncultured bacterium
TTGTATTAGTCTCTCTTTTACCCCCTGAAGAATGCACCCATTCGTCAATATTTGCCAATGGCGATTCTCCAGTCTTTGCTGGTTCATATTTTTCCACCTCAGGAAGAGTTAGTGGAAGATCATTTTCATTTAGAGGTTCAATAGTTCCATCCTCTTTGTGAAGTACTGGTATTGGCTCTCCCCAATATCGCTGTCTAGAAAACAACCAATCTCTTAGTTTATACTGGACCTTCTTTGATCCTTTTCCATGCTCTGTAAGCCATTTAATCGTTGTTTCTATAGCATCCTGAACCTTAGCTCCATTAATGTCCAACCCTAAAGAATTAGAAGAATTTATCATGGTACCATCATTTGTATCCGTGTGAGCCTGAATCCTAACATCACCACCGCTAACCACCTCTATGATAGGAAGATCAAATTTCAAAGCAAACTCATGATCTCTTTCATCGTGACCAGGTACAGCCATTATTGCACCTGTTCCATATGTCATCAATACATAATCAGCTATCCAGATTGGAATCTTTTTATTGTTCACTGGATTAACAGCAAATTCGCCTAAAAAAACTCCCGTTTTTTCTTTGTTTAAATCACCTCGATCAAGATCACTTTTGCTTTGTGAAGCTTTAATATAATTAATTACAGTTTCCCTTTGTTCAGGGCTAACTAATTCCATCACAAGAGGATGTTCTGGCGCAAGAACCATATAGCTTGCCCCAAACAACGTATCTGGTCTCGTTGTAAATACTTTTATTACTTTATTTATAGATTCTATATCAAAAATAACTTCAGATCCAGTAGATTTACCAATCCAATTTCTTTGAAGCTCTTTTACGCCCTCTGGCCAGTCCAAATCATTTAAACCTTCAAGCAAAGATTCTGCATAATCTGTGATTCGAAACATCCACTGTCTCATAGGCTTTCTAATAACCGGATGTCCGCCTATTTCAGATTTTCCATCTACGACTTCTTCATTCGCAAGCACAGCCTTAAGCTTGGGGCACCAATTAACTAATGCCTCAGCCTCATAGGCCAATCCTTTATTATAGAGCTTAAGAAATATCCACTGTGTCCATTTATAGTATTTTTTATCAGTCGTATTTATTTCCCTATCCCAATCATAGCTGAACCCAAGCATTTTTATTTGCCTTTTGAAATTTTCAATATTCTGTTCGGTGGTTTTTTTTGGATGGGTACCTGTTTTAATGGCGTACTGCTCAGCCGGAAGACCAAAAGCATCCCAGCCCATTGGGTGTAGCACATTATAGCCTTGTAGCCTTTTGTAGCGGGAATATATGTCAGTAGCTGTGTATCCTAGTGGGTGCCCCACATGAAGCCCTGATCCCGAGGGATAAGGAAACATATCTAAAACATAAATTTTTTCTTTACGTTTGTCTACGATAGCCTTAAATATTTTATTATCTTCCCAATATTTTTGCCACTTTGCTTCTATCTTTTTGTGATTATATTCCATAATAAAAAGGGCCTGAAGTTAACTCCAAGCCCTTGTAAAATAAATGTTTGTCAACTCTTTCTAATTACAAGTCAAATGATAGACCGATTGATATGTCGCTATCCTTAGATTTTATTGGAGAACCATCATAATCGTATTGACTGTTGTAGCTATCATTATAGTTTATAGATAACGATAATGCTTCATAAAAGGTTGCGATTGAGATCTTTAACTCGTTAACTAATAAATAATCGTCAAAATCTGATATATTAGGCTTGTAGTAAAACCTGTAATCAAAAACAATATTACCATCTAAAAATTTCCACTTTACTTTTGGCCTAATGCTGTGTCTTGTAAGTGTTCTAGTAGAGTCAAAGGTACTAAACTCATACTCCCACTCACCTTCATCATAGTAATATTCATCTTCAATAAAGGTAGAATCAGAAATAAACTCCCAATCATAAATTTCCTCTTCTGGAAGCAAAGCATAGCTAAGAGAAAAACCCATTGGCAGACTTATCTTTGTGCCTAACCCAATATTTCTTCGATTTTTAAGGTTAACAATTGCATCCTTTTGATTTTGAAAAAATAAAAAAGGAGAAATAAAATATTGGTTTGCCCATAAATCAACGGTTGAAATAATATTTTCATCATCCTCAAGTGGATCGCCATCTACTTTAGAATCGCTCCTACTATAGCTGAAGAAAATTTCTGTATCCTTTAGTGGTCCTATATCTCCTCTTAGGTCAAAGGATAATCCATAGTAGAGAATATCGGCCGAAGTATTTCCTGTTGATTGACTGTAGTCAGCATAGATAGATGTACCAGTAGAAAACGCTGGCTCCTCAGCATTTTCAACATCAACATTTGACGTATCAGACTCTTGAGCATTTAAAAGTCCTAAAGTTAAAACTAGGTATAGTGGGTATTTCATATAATAGCTGCCTTGTTAATTGTGCAATTATAATAAAAATCAACGCAAAAAAAAAGGGTATGAAACCATACCCTTTTTTTGAACTTTGAAAAAGTTACTTAGATCCAAAGGCTTTAGAAAAGAAACCTTTTTTCTTCTTCTTTCCTTTTTTCCCTTTAAGACCTTTTTTCTTCTTCTTTTTCTTTTTCTTTACGTCAGCGCTAGCAATAACATCGCCATCACATTCAGCTTGAACATTGCAGATTTGTTGATCTGTGTCAACTACAGTGCTTGCTGGTGCAACAGCAACAATACCAATAACTAGCAATAAAGAAACAAAAATACGATAAACTCGAGTCATTTTTTACTCCTATTTGTTATTGTTTTAAGGTTAACCTAGCTTAATGTCAGAGACATATAGCTAAAGAGAATCTATATATACAGCATATTCCCTGTCAAGATTAATAAAATAATTTCTAAAAAATAAAAAAACTATGATCAAATGCAAAAAAATATTATCCATTTTATATTTTTTTTTTTATTATTTCGCCATAAAAATTGGAACAAAACTGTATTTTATGACTATTTTATTTAAACATAAGGAGATTTTAGATTGTTACGTGTAGATAATCTTTCAAAAAATTATGGACATGTGAAAGCTGTTAAGGCTATATCCTTCGAGCTTAATAAGGGCCAAATTGTTGGATTCTTAGGCGCGAACGGCGCAGGCAAAAGCACAACCCTTAAAGTAATCACAGGCTATTTATCGCCTACCGCAGGCAATGTTTTTCTTGATGATAAAAACATCATTGACAATCATTTTGAGATCCAAAAAGAGATTGGGTATTTGCCTGAACTTAATCCTCTTTATACTGATATGAAGGTACATGATTACCTTCAATTTCATGCAGAGATACGTGGTATCATAGATAATGATTTCCGAGAAGCTTTGACAAGAGTAGTTAAGGATTGTGGCTTGCAGGGCATTATCCACAGGACAGTAGGTAACTGCTCTAAAGGCTACAAGCAAAGAATAGGCCTGGCCGCGGCAATGATCCACGATCCGAAGATTTTGATTCTCGATGAACCTGTAACCGGTCTTGACCCTAATCAGATTGTAGAAATAAGACAGTTAATTAAAAAACTTGGCCAAGAAAAAATTGTTCTTATGTCTTCCCACATCCTGCAAGAGATACAAGCAACGGTCGATAGAATAATTATTATTCATGATGGTGAAATTGTAGCTGATGGAACGAACGATGAATTAATCGAAAATTCTAAAGGCACAACAAAATTAAAGATGGTTATTTCAGACGCTGATGATGAAAGTATCCAAAATATTAAAGCAACCGTTCCATCTATAACTGTACAATCTTCCGTTACCAATGAAGATAAAATGAAAGAAATAATCCTTGATTATCCGTCTACTTCAGATCCAAGAAAGGATATTTTCCAATATGCAGTTGAAAATAAGTGGGTCATTTACGAAATGGCTGCATCAAAGAATAATCTAGAATCTATTTTTAGAGATTTAACAAACAAGCAAGAGGCTGTAAATGCGTAATGTTTTAGCTATTTTTAAAAAGGAACTCTATTCTTTCTTTTCTAGTCCAATGGCATATATTTTTCTGGTCGTCTTCGCACTAGTGAATGGGTATTTTTTCACAAACACTTTTTTTCTCTATGACCAGTCAAATATGAGATCGCTATTTAGTATAGTACCCTTGGTTTATTTATTTTTCATTCCAGCTGTTTCCATGGGACTGTTATCCAGGGAAAGGGGTCTCGGAACAATAGAGATCTTGTCTACATTGCCGATTCACGACTATGAACTGGTTATTGGTAAATATTTGGCCGCGTTTGCTCTTATACTAATAGCACTTTCTACGACAATAATTCATTATATCACCCTATCTTTTGTTGGAACAAATATTGATCACGGAGCTGTTGTCTCAGGGTATTTAGGACTGGCGTTAATGGGAGGTGTATATGCAGCAATTGGAATTTTTTCTAGCAGCATAACCGATAATCAGGTAGTCGCTTTTATAATAGGCATAGCCATTGTGATCGCTTTTTTCCTCATGGATCAGTTACTCGTTTTTGTTCCCTCTTTTATGTCTGCGTTTATACAATACTTAAGTACAGGGTTTCATCTTTCAAATATTTCCAGGGGGGTAATAGATACACGAAATCTAATCTATTTTGCCTCTATGATTGGTTTTTTCCTTTATATGACAACTCAGATTGTCGGATCAAGAAAGTGGAGTTAAAGTTTTATGCAATTTAAAAATAATTCATTGTATCTAAGGATTGGAGCCGTTTTAGTCGCTCTAATTTTATTAAATATAATTTCAAGAGATAGATTTAGAAGATTAGACCTTACAGATAACAAAATGTATTCACTCTCATCATCTAGTAAAGAAGTAGTTTCCAAGGTTGATGATTTGCTCACGATGAAAGTTTATTTTTCAAGTGATCTTCCTAATGAGTTGGGGAATACTAAGCGTTTTCTACAGGATATTCTTGAAGAATTTCGAGCCTATTCTAATGGAAATATTAGATTCTTCTTTGAAGACCCTCAGTCTGATGAACAGCTAGAGGAGCAAGCCCGGAAGGATGGCATCCAACCTGTTCAAATGCAGGTTATAGAAAATGATAAAGTGGAAATAAAGAAGGTTTACCTTGGACTTGTGATGCTTTATGAAAATAAAAAAGATAACATACCAGTCATCCAGAATACTGCAGGCCTTGAGTATCTTATTACAACAAAAATCAAATCACTCATTGATATAGAAAAAAGAACCTTGGGTATGGTAAACCTTCAGCCTGACAATGAACTTAAAACGGAGAATTTGAGATCACAACTTAGACAGCATTACAATGTCCAGACTACAGATTTAACCACAAGTAACCTAGATGAAGTAGATGTCTTACTAGTATCCGGGACAACCGATTCGGTTGACCAAAAGGCTTTAGACAATCTAGAGAACTATCTTAATAATGGGAAAAAGGTTTTCCTAGCTCAATCGGCTGTTAGCGCAGATATACAGGCCCAATCCGCGTCCCCTATTAATTCAAATGTTTTTAGCCTAATTGAAAAGTATGGTTTAAAAATAAAGAAAAATCTTGTTCTTGATAATGAATGCCAAAGCGTTCAGGTTCAAGAAAGAAGAGGGATTTTTATGATGAATCGGGCTATGCGATATCCCTTTTTCCCTAATGTGCGAAATTTTAATAAAAGCGAGATCCTTGTTGCAGATCTTGAGCAGGTAGTTCCTTTCTATCCAAGTGAAATTATTTTGGATACGATGGAAGTAGACTTGGTCGCAGGTACAACTGAACTTTTTCGATCATCAAATAAAAGTGGATCAATGGAAAATAACTTTATTCTTAGTCCAGATCCCCAACAAAATCCTTTCATCAATTTATTAAATCAAAGTGGGAAGATTTTGGCTGCCACCTCAAGACTTGTTAATGGAGGAGAACTGATTCTCATTTCTGATTCGAAATTTTTATCTGATGAAGCGGGTATGTCTGTTCCTGATAATATGATATTTATGTTAAACGCTGCTGATTATCTGACTGGAGAAAAAGAATTAATCTCACTAAGATCTCGAGAGATTACAAACAGACCCCTTGAAAAATTAGAAGACTCAACAAGAAAAAATTGGAAGTGGGCAAACATGCTACTCCCCTCATTATTGGTACTCGGTTTTGCTTATTTCCAAAGAAAAAAAGAGAATTCAAGGGCTAACATGTTGGAGCAGATTTATGACTAAGAACACAAAATATCTTCTGGGTGTATTTGGACTAATTATTTTTTTATTTCTTCTTAATAGAAAATCACAATCTGACCTAAATATCAACACGAGTCAAATTTTTCAAGGCGATAGCAGCAAAATATTTAGATTTCAAATAATTAATAAAACAGATACTTTAGATTTAATTAGAAATGATTCAACCTGGACCATATCTCAGGCAGATACCCTTATAATTAAAGAGAATCAATTAGAAAAATTATTCGATCGAATACTAAAAGTTGAAAAAGAGATACAAGTAACAAAAAATCCTGAAAAATGGACTAAATTTGGAGTTAATGACTCCCTGGGCAAAAAATTTATTTTTTATGATGAAAATAAAGAGATTTTGGGTGAATATATTTTTGGTAATGAAGGACAAGACTATCAGCATAATTATGTTAGAAAAGCAGATGAACAAGATGTTTTTAGAACCAATGATAATATATATTATCTTTTAAACACTAGCGTTACTTATTGGGGTAAAAATCCTCCTAAACCAAAAACAGATCCAGACACAACAAAAGCTAGTTAATATCGATTCCATATATTAATTGCTCAATTATTCTTAAAAGATAAAAACTATACTTTATTCGTATTAACTTTCTTTAGTGAAAAAGAAAAATAAAACAATTCTTGTTGTCGGAGATAGAGTTTTGATCCAGCCGGATACCGGAGAAAAACAATCACCCGCTGGATTATACCTACCTGCTAGTGTTATTGAAAAGCAAGAGGTCCAAGCTGGAATGGTAGTAAAAGTTGGCCCTGGAATACCACTCGGATCTCCTAGTGAACAATTCGATGAACCTTGGAAAGAATCTCAGGCTGATGTTAAATATATTCCAACACAGGCAGAAGTTGGTGACTACGCTCTCTTTCTTGCAAAATCAAGCATTGAAGTAAAAATAGATGAGAAAGAATATCGGATTGTTCCTCAGTCGGCTATTTTAATTCTTATGAGAGATAGTCTTGGTGAAATGTTATCCTAGTTTAATCTTACGCCCATTTCATAAAACATAAAACCCCATTTTTCTGCATATTGCTCAATGATTTTGGTCGTTGATTTACCACTCCCGTGGCCAGTTTTTTTTCCAATCCTGATCAAAATAGGGTCATCCCCGCCTTGTGAATTCTGCATTGTTGCAGCATATTTAAACGAGTGCGCAGGCACTACTCTATCATCGTGATCAGCTGTATATATTAATGTTGATGGATACTTTCTACCGCTAATAATATTATGAATTGGAGAATAAGATAATAAATTGTAAAAATGTTCACGCTCTTTTACAGATCCGTATTCTACGGCCCATGCATATCCAATAGTGAATTTTTCATATCTCAGCATATCCATTACTCCAACCTCAGGAAAAGCAACTCTGCATATACCGGGATATTGATTCAAAACTGCTCCTATTAATAGACCACCATTTGAACCGCCTCTGATAGCTAAATAATTGTTATCTGTATACCCTTCCTTGAAAAGATATTGAGCAGCATAAATAAAATCATCAAAAACATTTTGTTTGTTTAATAGCATCCCGTCTCTGTGCCACTTTTCACCATATTCGCCCCCACCCCGTAAATTGGCTATCGCGAATACACCATTGTTTTCAAGAATAATTGTATTTTGTTTTTGAAAACTAGGTTTTACTGATATATTGAACCCGCCGTATCCGTAAAGTAGAGTTGGTCTTCTATTATCTAGCTGTATATCTTTTTTGTGTGCGATAAATATTGGAATCATTGTACCGTCTTTAGATTCAAAAAACTCTTGTTTTTGAATATAATCATCAGACAGAAATTTTGAATATGATGGTGTATATATTTCAGATTTATTTGATAAAATATCGTACTCATAAATTGAGGTTGGTGTAACAAGATTATTAAATGAAAACCATGTCTTTATTTGATCAACCTTCCCACCAAAACCATATACGATTCCTTCCCCAGGTAGATCGATAGTTTTTATGTATTCGCCATTCAAATTATATACTTTCCAAATGGATAAAACATCTTTAATAAAATGAACAAAAATATTTTTACCTATGACGTTAGCTGACTCCATCACCTCTTCCTCATTACCTTCGATCAGTGTCTTCCAGTTTCGTTCTGATGGAAAACGTGGGTCTATCGAAATAATTTTCTTATAGGGTGCATCTCTGTCGGTAATAGCAAAAATAGACCCATTCAAATGTTCAACAATGTTGATCTCGGAATTCATATCATCGACAATAGGTTTCCATGTGATATTCGAATTATCTGCTATCGAGAATGATAATGAATTTCCATAGGTACCGTTATAGCGATATAAAAATAAATATTTTTCATCATCAGACGCATAAACTGATGACATAATAAGCGGATCATTTGAATCATAATAGATAAGCTCATCTTCTTCCTGTGATGTTCCTAATTTATGAAAATATATTTTTGAGTGACTGTTGATTTCGGAAAGCTTTTTATCTTTATCAGGCTCTGGCATTCTTGAATAATAAAAACCGTTTCCATTCCAAGACATTGCACTAAATTTTATCCATTTCAATTTATCACTAAGAGTCTCGCCAGATTTTACATTCATCACATAAAATTCTTGCCAATCAGAGCCTGATCTGCTTAATGAATATCCCATGTATTTATTATCATTCGAAAAATATAGACCTGATATAGACACGCTTCCATCTAAAGAAAGCTTGTTAGGGTCTATCACTGTTTGTATTTCTCCATTAAGAATATTTTGAGAATAAAGGATCGATTGATTTTGAAGACCTGTGTTACCATAATAAAATATCCTATCCCCTCTTTGGAAAGGAATGCTTTTATATTCATAGTTCCAAATTTCCTTTAGCCTGTTTTTTATTTTTCTGATATTCCTTACTCTTTTCATATATGAATCGGTTAATGAATTCTGTTTACCCACCCATGCTTTCGTCTCTCCAGATGATTCGACTTCTAACCATCGATATGGATCAACAATTGTAGTATCAAAGTAGGTATCTACAATTAAATCAGTCTTTGATTTCGGATATTTAACCCTTTCAGGGGCTTTATTGTGAAGTGCAAATACAATTAGAAACAATATAATAAGCAGGAGATAACTATTCTTCATTTTTCACCATTCTTTAATTAAATCTTTCAAACCTTCGCTTGCGGGTTTACGTATTTTAATATCATAGGCGTTTGAAACGGTAGTCTTTTCAGGATTTATTTCAATACACAACGCTCCACTAGCCTTAGCTATTTGAGGAATTCCTGCAGCTGGAAAAACTAAACCACTAGTACCAACACTTATAAAAAGATCAGACTTAGAAACAACATCATTCGTTTTATTTAACAAACCTTGATCTAAATTATCTTCAAACCATATTATGTTTGGCCTTAGCCAAGAGCCGCATTCACATTTCCGACTACTATATTTTGGTCTTTTTGCGTCAGTAAAGCATTTCCTGTCATTTTCACAACGCATCTCCCAAAGACTACCATGTAACTCAATAATATTTTTTGATTTTGCTTTTTGGTGCATCCCATCAATATTCTGAGTAATTATCCAAGTATTTAGTTTCCGTTTTTGGATATCAGCAATAATATAATGACCAATATGAGGCTTACATTTTTCAACCTCTATCCTTCTTAATTCATGAAAGTCTAATACTTCTTCAGGATTTGATTCAAAAGCCCGCTGACAGGCATAATTTTGCCATTTATAGCTATCCCAGATTCCACCACTACCGCGATATGTTGGAATACCGCACTCAGCTGACATACCAGCACCGGTGAAAAATACAATTCTTGAATAATTATCATTATCTAAATACATAGATAGTTCTGCTATCATATAAAAAAAAAGCCTTCTTTCGAAGGCTTTTTTTAGAAACATAATTTATATGTTAGGATTATTATTTTTCTCATACAAAGATATTGAAAGATATTTCCACTCACCGTATATCGTTTCCTCTACAGCCGTTCCTACATTTGTAGTATTGTGCCAACGATTCCATCTTGACTGATCTGATGCCCTATTTCCCGTACACCAGAGTTCTTTATCCCTTTCAACATAAACCACATCTAGGTCTACATTTTCCAAGGCTGCAAGACCATGTTCAGCACGAACCGCATTGACAGCATCTAATGGAGTAACAGCAACGCTTGCTCCTCTCAAAGATACCTCAGCTAACATAAGATGATTTTCCTGCCAAGAGATAACATTTATAGGCGAGCTTGCATCAGCATATTTAGTCTGAACATGACGCTGGTCACCAGATGTTTCTGCTTCAACAAATGGCAGACGGTTTGCTTCTAATGGATCTGCCGCAATATAGTCTAGAAATCTATAAGCGACTATACCTTGTGTCCGGCCTACGCCCATCTGCTGATAATAATTATTAGTATATTGCTGAGAATACAAGGACTGCATAGGAGCATCACCTGCGGCCATTCCTTGTGAAAGATGAGTAGCTGCATCTGCCCAATTTTCCTCAAGAAGATATGTCTTCCCAATAAGGGAATGCAAGATTCTTTTCTCTGCATCATTGGCGTATGGTACAG
>CAYFIF010000054.1:0-10633 GCA_964343085.1 uncultured bacterium
ATTTACTTTTGACTTCAATGTAGACCAAAGGCCTGAATACATTAGCCCTGATTATTTAGGTCTTTATTCAAAGGTAAATATAAATAATTTATTTTCTACTAAGTCAGATTTTCATGGGCTTATGGGCTTTTCTTTCTACCCTAGGAGTACTGGATCATTGAAAACAGATACAGGATTTTTCAATACTGATACGATTGATGAGAAGAGTCAATATATTAATATTTTAGATAGCTATGCTATGGCTTCTTCAACGGTAGATGTTCCCCTAAAGTTAGGACCAGTCGGACGAATTACTGCTTCACCTGGGATACACTACATGAAAATAGCACACAGATCAAGTAAGGATGATCTTCTCTATGAGCGAAACTTTTACAGTTCAGGTGATAGTATAAAAACGTTTACGGATGATAAGTCATACTCAACTCAAAATTCTTTCTATATTAGGTTTGATGTACTAGGAAAAGTAGGACAAAAGCCCGAGATTTTAGAAAAATTACCTTATTTTAATTTTATTCAAATATATCGTGTCCCTTTCTACGAGTTTTCGTTACAATTTATTTCCTCATTAAG
Organism: uncultured bacterium; assembly: GCA_964343085.1. Classification (GTDB taxonomy): domain Bacteria; phylum Fidelibacterota; class Marinisomatia; order Marinisomatales; family UBA1611; genus CAZLPW01. The sequence goes on from CAYFIF010000054.1 coordinate 571, forward strand.
TACAATAGCTACACTAAACATAAATATAATTGATGATTTCTCGGTTTCGATTAGTCAATTCTCGAGATCTTCCTCACTTGAGGGCAATTGGTTGCCCAAGAGTAATATCTGGTTTGGTTTTCGTTATCGGGCAAATTTTTAGTTCACTAATTAAATAACTAAAAATTGATCTTGATTTTATATGTTAGGTTTTTTTTCTCCTAATCTACTTTCAAGGCCAATATCCTAGAATTAATATAATAATTTGGATTATTAGAATATATTTACTTTTGATAACAAATATTAGATTGTAATCTCCAAAAATTCTTAAAATTTTCAATTTTTGGAGATTAAAAGTAATTAGAAATTTTTGATAAATAATTACTTGGTTTTCGCATCAAAATTTTAATTTATCACAAAATAAATATAATTTTATTTTTTTTGTTATTAAATACTAAATTGGTTTTTTATTAAAGTATTACTTTAATTACAGCATATAAGTCGCTTATTTTTTTATTTTGTGGCTCCAATAATTATTAAAATGATTGCTATAAACCCAGTAATATTAGTAAATGAAGATGTTTAATTAAATTAAAAAAGTATTTGGACGGAATGAAAAATGAATATTATTTTCTCAGGCTATGCGAAAAATAACAATATTCTCTGTGCTATTATGTTTCGTTCTGAGTAACGGACAGAGCTCATCAAGTAGTAAAAAGAGAAAAGTGTATCGTACTCAGTGGGGTACGATGATCACGGCACCGGAGACCGCCGAGGAATCTTCTGTGAAAAAATCAAAGTCTGAAATGAAAAAGATTCAAAGAGAGATTCAGGCCAAGATAAATAAAACAAATGATGAGCACCGTGAAGAAATACAAAACCTTGAGAATCAGTATAATTTTCAACTTGAAAAATTGCAGGAGCAGATTAATCAGCTTTACAATCTGACTCAGAAAAAATCTGACCCTGACACTGTTTTTGTTTACAATTATGATACTACGGTTGTATACGATACTACTACCTTCTTAGATACTACTTTCATCTATACAAACGCTACCACTACTGTATATGATACAGCGGTATTTTATGATAGCCTCTATATCTATAGCTATGATACAACAACTGTTGTTCAAACTAATTATGATACAATGGTTGTTTACGATACTTCATTTGTTATGAATTACGATACAATGACCGTGAAAGATACGCTATGGCTTTTCGCATATGATACAAGCTTCTTTTACGATACCACGTGGGTTTTTGCTTATGATACTACTGTAGTTAGAGATTCCCTGTGGGTTTTTGCATATGACACTTCTATTGTTTATGATACTGTAACGGTTGTTAATAATGATACCATTACTATCCATACCTATGCAACTAATTTTGATCCTGAAATGATTGATGGTCAGGAGCCACAATTTCCTATTTGGAAATCACTAGATGATGCTATTCGTGCTAGGAATGCGGGTGATAAAAGGGCACAGGATTGGATTAATCAAGCGCTATTTGCAGCAGGAGGTGATTGGTCGCTAGCAAAAAATGAATATAAAAAATTTCAGGATATATATTCTTCTCCCACAGTGAAAAGTATTTTAAGGCAACCTGAAAGACCTGGATTTATAGGCCCAAGGGAAGAAATGAAATATCGTTCTGTAACCTATGATACTCTTAGAATTTTGTCATATGATACCTTAATCGTTCAGGATACCATTCGAGATCTTTATAGTCAGACTATAGTTAACTATGATACAAGTGTTATTACTGATCGGAATGAAGTAATTAAGGGTACTACCCCAGTTGGCCATGAGATGGTTGTGCGTTACTATGATAATGGTAAAATTCGCGAGCAGGGTCCGATGAAGGGAGTAAAGAGAAATGGTGTTTGGACTTTCTACAGTTTAATTGGGCAGCCGGTAAGAGAGACTAAATATGTTATGGGTCGTATCGTTGATGATAAAGATCTCATTAATAATGGTGGAAAGATTAGATCGCCAAAAAAGCCCAAAAAACTTTCTAAAACATTTTTCAAGAAGTTTGATACTAAACCGATACCTAAAAGTTTGATTGCTCCTGTCGTTGATTTTGCACATGATGGTGGTATTGTGTCCATTCAATATCAGGTAGATAGGAAAGGTATTGTAAAAAAAGTTAATCTCCTTAAAAGTAGTTCGATAGTTGATCTTGATAAAATTGCGATTGAATCAATAAATGATACTGAATTTTCCCCTGCTATCTTAGATGAATTACCAATCAATGTTTGGACTGAGTCTGAGATTTTATTTCCTGAAAACTTAAGGGAAGGTGACTTAAGTCCAGGGATAACACGTGATGAAATGGAAAAACTTTACCGGGGCCAGATAAAAAAGGCCCTCAATGAATTAGGTACCGAATTGAGTGCTAAGCAAGAGGTTGATCTTTTCTCATCTTTTAATTTAAATATCAAGTCTACTAACTCTGAGATTGATGCATTGTATATTGAAGAAGAAGGTCAATTTCTTAAGAGCGAAATAAAGAATTTTATATATCACATGAATAATGATGATGGAACTCTTCAGAGTGGTGTTCAATTTTATCGAGCAACATCAGATTCTAGAATTACACTAATTGATCAAAATGGATCGGTGTTAGCAGAATCTGATATTGAAGAGGAAGAAATTTCAAGTTTGGATAACCACGGTAATAGGCCGGAGGTTATTGCCTCCAAGATTGCAGAGTATGGTATTGCTGTTAGAGACAGTGAGACTTTGAATAAAAAAATGATTTATGTTGCTTATGCATATGATGAACCAGAAGATGATAGACGGATTTATATTAGATTTTCAAAGCCTGTAGAATCTCTTGGTGACCAGCGATTTTTGAGGATCTACTCATCTGAAGTAGTTGATGCATTATCTCAGAATGAAGTCTACGCTAGTTCTTTAGAAAAAGAAAAATTTCTAGACACCTATAAATCCAATTTGAAAGAGAGGCTTGCTGAATTGGGCTATGGTGTTGATATTGAATCAAATGAGAATATTATAAAGTCTTATACTGCAAAGTTAGAAGATAAACAAAACCTTTTGGCATCTAATCTAAAGCGTGAGATTGAGAGTTTTATCAAATATTTATCAAATAGTAATAATAAAGATTTGCAAAATTCATCTTTTTCCTATGCGCAGTCATCTGATACTCGAATTACTCTGCTTGATAGTCTTGGAAGTGTTTTGGCTGAGTCAGATTTAGATGAGTTACGAACGGGTAGATTGGAAAATCATATTTTTCGACCAGAGATAGCACAATCAAAAAAATTACCATATGGAGTTACAGACCGCTTTAGTGAAACTATTGGTCAGAGGTTTGTTTATGTTGCAAGGTGTCTCCAAACAGATTTGAGTGGTATAAAGTATGTACGTCTTGCAAAGTCTATTCGATCTGATTATTCAAAAGTTAATGTACCAGAGGACCAACTGTTTGATATCTATCTTAGGACAATCAAAAAAAGTTTGGCCCGCTCTAATATTAGTTTAAGTAATAGCCAATTAGAAAGTTTTTCATCTAAGTTTTCTAGTATTGCTAAATCTAACAATAATCTAGTTAGAATGAACCCTCAACTAAAAAATTATCGTCTATACTTAGAGGAAATAAATAAATCATTTGATCATGCAAATGTCAGCTTGGATGGAGATAAATCAGATAAATTTTTTGATTTATATTTGTCAAATATTAAAAGAGAATTTAGCAGTAGCCAAAATATTTATCTTGAGGCAAATGAGGAGTCAGTAAGAACCTTTTTTAAAAATCTAGCTCTAAAAGAGGAAAGTTTAATAGGTAAGAAGCTTCGCCAGGGGCCATTTTTAACATATCACGATAATGGAAGAATATATAAATCGGGTAATTATGTTAATGGTCTAAAAGAAGGTGAGTGGAAAGAGTACGATAAATATGGAAAACTCCTTAAAATTTTGACATACAAAAAAGGTAAAATTGATAGGAGATCTACTCCTGATCAGATCAAAGAATATGCAACGTTTTATGATAATGGTAGACTAAAGGAAAAGGGCAAAACTAAAAATGGAAAACGAGATGGCGAGTGGACTTTCTATCAAAAAAATGGAGAAATAAAGACTATTGTTTTTTATGATTATGGCAAAGAGATTAGTAGGAATGCTCCTGAAAAGGTTGTAGAATTTTTTGAATATCATCCAAATGGTAGGATAAAAATAGAGGGTATAACCCGAAATGGGAAAAAGGACGGGGTATTTACCTACTATAATCCAAAAGGAAAAGTTGTTAAATCTGTTTTATTCTCAAATGGGGTTATAATCAAAGATGATGATTCTTCGGCAGCTAACCAAATTAAAAAACTTAAAGAAGGCGAACATATTGCTTATCATAGGAATGGCCGAATTAAGGAAACAGGAAAATATTTAAATGGTAAAAAGCAAGGAGAATGGCGAAAGTTTGATAATAAGGGTACCATATTAATGATTACAATTTATGAAAATGGGATCCTCCTTTTTGAACAGAATCCAAACCTAATCCAGCAATTTGTTTCTTATCATAATAATGGTCGAATTAAAGAACAGGGAATGATTCGTGGAGAAGAGCGTGATGGTGAATGGGTCTTATTTAGTAAGCGAGGTAAACTACTAAGGAAAACAAATTATTTTAGGGGTGATATAGTAGGCCAAAATAGTACCAAGGTTATTAATTCATTTGTAACATATCATAACAATGGATACGTTAAAGAAGAGGGAATACTAAAAATGGGTCAAAGAGATGGTATATGGAAAGTTTATAATAATGAAGGCTCTCATGTGGAGACTGTTACCTATGAAAATGGTAAAGTTATAAAAAAACAAAAAGCATAGTTTTTTTAAGAAGGCTCCTTAGGGAGCCTTCTTAGTTTTTAGTCTTTAGCTAATATTTTAAAGAAAAATGGGGGCAATTTATGTACGATTATTTAAAAGGGTTAGTTTCTGGTGTGGTTTTATCCTTTAGTTTGATATTACTTATGGGTCTTACCGAAAATAATAAATCCAGTAAAATACTTTCTGAAATTCAATATAATATTAGAAACATTGAGAGTGATGTTTATCGTATTAGTGAAAAGGGAATAGAGTGTATAGGTTCAGTCCGTTGCGGAGGCGGTTTTATTGATAGCATTTCTCAGGCGGTTGATTGTAAATAAAGTGCGCAAATTTTTCCTATTTTTAATCATTAATTTATTCACCTATTCTTTAATAATTGCATCTTCTAAGAAGATATACATTTCGATTGAACCATTTGATATTAGTGGTGTCAAACCCAAAATTGCAGAAATCATAGTAAATGAAATAAAATCTAAAATAAATCAAAGTTCTTTTCATTACCTTGTTCCAAAAGAAACAAGAGAAGATAATTTGATTCAGGAGAGTATTACATTAAATGGCAAAATTCAGCTGAAGCCAATCAAGGTACAACATTTATTCGGAAATTATAAATTAATTATTGGTAGATTAGAGCGTTTTTCAGAGACACATTTATTAACTGCAAAATTGATAAATGCAAACACGGGTATGACAGAAGCCAAAAGTTCAATTAATGGATCATTGGAATATCTTAAATCGGATGGAGTTAATCAGCTAGTCTCTGAATTTTCTATTGCTATTTCAAGAAATAGTTTTAAATAATTTACATTCTAAATAAAAAAAATCTTTATTGAAAATGATTTTTGATTTTTTTATATTGATCATTACTCTTAGCCAAATAGTCTAAGTCCCTTGGGATAGGATTATTGGCCGGTACGATAAAACCGGAAACAGTTTTATTTGCTCCCGATTCTCAATTATGAGATGACTTGGAATGAGTATGAATGAACAGATTAAAGTACAAAAAACTAATATATCTCCAGCTTCTTCTGATAGCATAAGAGATCGATTTGGACGCATATTTGATTATGCAAGAATTGCGGTCAATGAAAAGTGTAATCTCCGCTGTGTCTATTGTATGCCCGAGGAAGGTATTAATTTTAAATCAGAAAAAGATTTACTATCAAACAATGAAATTAAACGTGTTATTTCAATTCTCTCAGAGATGGGTGTTGGTAAAATTAGGTTCACTGGAGGAGAGCCACTACTTCGAAAAGATATATTTGATTTAATTAGTTATACGTCGGCTATAGATAAAGTTCATTCAATACACCTCACATCAAATGGAATACTTTTAAAAGAAAGAGTGGAAAAGTTGATTTTGTCAGGATTAGATGGAGTAAATATTAGTTTAGATACTCTTAGACCGGATAGATTCAGACTTATAACAAGAAGATTCGGGCTTGAGAAAGTGATGGATGGTATGCAGGAAGCGATAGACAGCCAAAACCTTAAGGTAAAATTAAATGTAGTTCTAATGCGTAACTTTAATGATGATGAATTAATACCATTTGCGCAACTAACAAAAGACAAACCTATTGTGGTAAGATTTATTGAGTTAATGCCTTTTGATTCAAAGCAGATATGGAAGACAGGTAAATTCTATGGTTCTGATGAAATAATTAGTGAATTAAAAATAAATTTCCCAAGTATGCAACCCAAGACTGGGACCAAAACCGAGCACTCCATATTTCAGATACCTGGATATTTAGGAAAGATCGCTATAATTCCAGCATATTCTAGAAATCTTTGCGGCTCATGTAACCGGATTCGTATAACCGCTGATGGTAAAATTCTAAATTGTTTGTTTTCTAATATTGAACATAACCTGATAGATATGCTTAGAGATAGTAATAATGATCAATCGATTAAAAGTTTTATAAAACAGGTTATGCTAAAGAAAATGAAAAACGGTTGGTTATCCCAAAAAGCAGGTGCTGATCGCCGTAATAGCATGACCCAGATTGGAGGATAAGTTTATGGATGATTTTACACATCTAGATAAAAGAGGGAATGTTAGAATGGTGGATATAACTAGGAAGCAGAAAAGTCTGCGAATTGCTAGTGCCACTGGCAAAGTAATGATGAGTAGCCTAACGATAAAAAATATTACTAATAGTTCTATTCCTAAGGGTGATATTTTTACTACTGCTAAAATTGCGGGAATACAAGCTGCAAAAAAAACATCAGAAATTGTACCGATGTGTCATCAATTAAACCTTTCTCATATTGATATTCAATTTCAAGTTGAAGATGATCATATTAACATTGATTCTGAAGTAAAGACTACGCAGGCAACTGGAGTTGAAATGGAAGCTATTACTGCAGTTTCGGTTTCAGCGCTAACCATTTACGACATGTGCAAGGCGATAGACAAAAATATGATTATTAAGGATATAAGTTTAGTTAGTAAGAAAGGTGGTAAATCAAGCCATGCTGTAAACTATAAACCTTCGGTTGGTATTATAACGATGAGTGATGGTGTTTATGCAGGAAAGAGAGAAGATATATCTGGAGATATATTAGAATCTGGATTAAAAGATTCAGGATGTAAGATTAACGAAAGAATAATTCTACCAGATGGATCTGATGAACTAGAGTCAACCTTAAGGTCCTGGATTTCAAATGGAATTGAACTAATTATTACTACTGGTGGTACAGGTTTAGGTCCCAGAGATTTGACAGTTACAATAATTGAAAAATTTTTAGAGTCTCGGCTTCATGGTGTTGAGCAGGCGCTTCATGCTTATGGTCGTGGTAAAGTAAATACAGCAACTCTTTCTCGATTATGCGTAGGCAAGATTGGGAATACAATTATCGTTTGTCTTCCTGGAAGTCCAAGTGCAGTTAATGATGGTTTAGATGTGTTAGTACCCACAATTTTTCACTCATTTCATATGATGCAAGGTGAGCAGCATTAAGTATGTTTTCGTTAACATAAGAAAAAAGGAAACTTTTCGAGGTAATAATCGATGATATCTTTTGAAAAAGCAAAATCAATAGTTGATGAAAATATTATAACTTTGGATACAGAGGAGGTGGAACTTATTGAATCAGGCAATCGGGTGCTTGCTGAAGATATAGTTGCAACCTTTGATATGCCTAGATTTAATAATTCATCTATGGATGGATTTGCAGTTCGCGCTATTGATACAAAAGGAGCTTCCAGGACGAAACCAGTTACCCTTAAACTTGTAGGAGGTGTCGCTGCTGGCGAATCAGGAGATCTAAAAATTGGGTACCGAGAATGTGCTCGATGCATGACAGGAGCACCAATTCCTGGAGGTGCTGATTCGATAGTTATAGTTGAGGACACAAGTGGATTTGATAATGAGAATGAAGTTAAAATATTTGTTGAATCTACTTCTGGTAAAAATATACGTCTTAAAGGAGAAGAAATATCAAAAGGGGATAAACTAATAATAAAGAATAAAATGATTAGCCCATCGGAAATTGGAATTATGGCATCTTTTGGCTATGGGAGAGTGTTGTCTTATCGTATTCCAAAAATTGCTGTATTTGCTACCGGAGATGAATTAATAGAACCCGGAGATATTTTGGAAAATGGAAAAATTTACAATTCAAACTTGTATGTTTTTTCTGAGCTAGTAAGGCAAAGAGGGTTTAACATAACTATGAGTGAAGTAATTAGTGACTCTCCTGATTCATTAAAATCCTTTTTATCCGATGCGGTAGATAAATGTGATATTATTATTTCATCCGGTGGAGTTTCTATGGGTAAACATGATTATGTTCGTGATGTTTTTATGGAGATTGGTGTTGAGGAACATTTTTGGAAAGTTACCCAAAAACCAGGAAAGCCACTTTTTTTTGGTACAAAGTCAGGGAAAATGATATTTGGTCTTCCTGGAAACCCAGTTTCCAGTTTTTTGGGTTTTATGGTTTGGATTTGGCCTGTGTTTGATAGGTTAATGGGACTAGAAAATGACCAATGGATGACTGCAAAACTCGCTTCATCATTTCCAAGGGAACCATTTAAGACACGTTTTTTGTTTGGGAGTCTATTAATTCAGGAAAGAAAGTTAATTTGTTTGCCTAGTAATAAGCTTGGTTCTCATATGCTCTCTTCTGCTTTGAATGCAAACTGTATTATAAAAGCAAATCCTGGAGATAAAGAGCTTAGAAAGGGACAAAATATTTTAGTCAAGTTATTACCTTGGAAAAAAATTTCATGATGATCACTCCGGGAAAGCTTCAGAATTGGATCGAAAAAAATAAGCAGATTAGAGTTATTGATATTCGTTCTGAAAGTCAGGTCGAAGAATTTCCTACTGGTATTACTGGAGCTATGATATCGTCTGTTGAATCATTACCTCTTTTAAATAGTTGTCCCAATATTTTGATCTGCCAATTTGGTGTTATTACTGAGGATATAATTTCATCTAGAAATTTGGATAATTGCTATAGCCTTCTTGGTGGAGCACTAGCCTGGATAAACTATGAAATTGAAAATACAGATATAAGCAGGTGGTCTAGACAAATCGCTTTACCAGAGGTAGGATTAGAAGGCCAAAAAAAATTAAATAATTCAAAAGTAGCAGTTGTTGGATTAGGAGGGTTAGGTTGTCCTGTAGCAAACAATTTAGCAGCAAGTGGTGTTGGTTTTATAAGGTTAATCGATGGTGATTTTGTTGAGCTTTCGAATTTGCATCGCCAACCAATTTATAACTTAGATGATATAAAAAAAAATAAAGCTTTATCAGCACTATCACACTTGTCAAAAAAATATGATACAATAAAATTTGAAGCTGTTCCAGATATGCTCAACAATAAAAACTCAAGCAAATTATTAAAAGATGTTGATATAATTATTGATGCAACAGATAATATAGAAACAAGATTAGAAGTAGATAAAATTTCTAAATCACAAAAAATACCTATGATATATGGTGGGTTGTATCGTTTTGAAGGGCAGGTATCAATATTTAATTTTAATGGAAGTCCAAGCTATCAGGATCTTTTTTCAAAAAAATCAAAAACTAATGATAAATGTTCAGAAGCAGGTGTATTAGGTATGCTGCCTGGAATTATAGGTAATATTCAGGCTTTGGAAACAGTTAAATTAATTATTGGTATAGAGTCTATAATTATTGGAAAATTATTGATTTATGATTCTTTAACACATAGAATAAATATAATGGATTATAATAAACTAAAATGAAAATAGTGTT
>CAYFIF010000055.1:0-10365 GCA_964343085.1 uncultured bacterium
AACCGTTATACCAAATTCTCCGAGTTCTAGAGCAAGAGTTTTAGCCCATTGTGCAACGCTACCTCTAATTGTATTGGAAACACCTAGACCTCTGATTACCTGTTTTACCGATGTAGATATAATATTAATTATTCGACCAAATTTTATGTCCTTCATTAATGGTACCACAGCCTTAGCGAGTATATGATTACAAATTAATAACCTTTCAAATGCAATACGAAACTCAGCTTCTTCAGCTTCTATCAAAGGGCCACCATGTGGGCCACCTGAGTTATTTATCAATATATGTATAGGTTTTTTATAATTTGTAATTTGGTTATGAACAGCTTCTTGTAAGCTAGAGGTGTTATCAAAATCAGCACATATAAATCTATGTTTTTGACCAAAATTAATATTAAGCTCGTTTAAAGTTGAAAGAAGTTTTTCTTCATTCCGTGCAACCAAAATAACTTCCACGCCCCTTTCAGCGAGCAATAAAGCAATTGCCTTGCCTATACCATCAGTACTTCCGCATACTAAAGCATTTTTATTTTTCATTAATAAATAATTACTCATATTTTAAAGTGATACCCCAAGTTTTGTTTTATGGTTTTCGGCAATTTTGGTAAAATTGACCTTGGAATAATAAAAGTGGATAAATCAGCGATATCAGTAAATACTTTATGATGACTAGAAGTATTTTCCAAGTAGGCATGTCCAGATGATCCACCTGTTCCAATTTTTGATCCTATCATCCTTCTAACCATTAGAGCGTGTCTTTGTCTCCATGCAGTAAAAAGTTCATCTATATCTAATAATTTAGAAAGAAAATTATATGGTGAATGTAAAATTGGTTCTTCTCGATACAAAAAAATTAAAAGCGCTGCCTGCGTTGCCTTATGAGATAATCTCTTCTTCTTTTTTCTGACTAAGCCTTGATGCTGAGATTGATTAAGCAAAGCCTCAAAAGATTTTAAGGTTTTTTGATGTTCTTTTAATTGGTATTCAATCTCATCAGAAATCAAGTTAGGGTTTGATTTTATTATCCTCTCCTCTTTCTTAAGCATTTTTCTTATTGCCTGACTATATTGTTCCCAAAAATTAAAACCCTTAAACGAGAGAAATGGAGTACGCTCTAGCCAATTTTCAAGTAAAATAAATAGATTATCATTATTCTCAGATTCTATAACAGACTCTCTATCCTTTGGATTTAGCGTATTTTTATAACCTGTTTTTCCATATCGAATTCGATCACCAGGTCTAAGCCCAAATTTATTTTCTAGTAATCTAAACTGGGAGCTTTGAAAACCTGATGAGGGAAACAAATCATCTCTGAACTCTAAAAAATCCATAGCACTCATAGTTTCTAAAATTCGGATTTGATCAATTAATATTTTTTGGATTTCAATAATTCGATTAAGTCGGTTAACTCCAAGACTGATATCTGGTTCAGCAATAACTTTTTTACTAAAAATGCTGATAACGGAATCTAATTCATATAATATCTGTTTAAACCAAAGCTCATATGTTTGATGTACAATTATAAACAACATTTCATCATGCGCAGGCTTTCCATTATTGTTACTAATTAAATTTTGACTATTTAAAATATTATTTAAGCTCAGATAATCACTATAATTCAAAGATTTCTGTTTAGACACTGTTTAGTCCCACTCGAATCCAGATACACTATCTGTTTTTGCACTTATTTCAATAGTATTATAATCTTTCATTTGATTAATATAATAATATAAGAATTTTGTTGTTTCTCTTTCATCTAGCCAAACGGAGTCTGGCAACCCAAACATATCCAAAACCTCTATCTCTGATGGGCTCAAGCGAAGAAACTCCCAAACATCATAGGCAGTTAAAAATCCTCTAGAATACACATTTTCTTTGATAAGATCCGGTCGAGATGTTTTTGTAGGAGGCATAATAATTTTTTTTGGAGTAGGCAAAGGACTAGTAGAACAAGAAAAAATAACAAAAGGTATTAAAAATATTGGTGAGAGCATACCTAAAAATACTTGTGCTAAAATCGAGTTAACAAGACAGAATTAGTAAATCAGGAAAAAAATAAATATTGTTGGCACATTGGTATATATTTTAATTATCTTAATAAATAATAAGTCAATTATAAAAGAACAAATCCTTGCCAAGAAAAATTAAAAAAGAGAGATTTTATTATAATCAGGAATTTTTAGGAAGCCCTGATGGAAGGAGTATCCGAATTTTATCTGAATACTACGGACCCTTACAGCGCCTTATGCGCAATAATATTAGAGATACAATTGTTTTCTTTGGCTCTGCAAGGATCCAGTCTCGAAATATATGCCTTGAACAGCTTAGGAAAGCAAAAAAAAGTAAATCAGCAATAAAAATAAATCGAGCAACCGCTAACCTGAAAACATCAAAATATTATGAAGACGCAAGAGAACTAGCTTCTAGGTTTACTCTTTGGAGTAAAAAATTAAAAACAAAAAATCATCGTTATATTATTTGTTCAGGTGGCGGGCCTGGTATCATGGAAGCAGCGAATCAAGGTGCAAAAGAGGCAGGAGGAATTTCCATTGGCCTTACCATTTCACTTCCGAATGAACAGTCAGGAAATAAATGGATATCCAAAGATCTCGATTTGAAGTTTCATTATTTTTTCATGCGAAAACTGTGGTTTTTATATCTTTCTAAAGCTTTAATTGTTTGGCCTGGCGGTTTTGGAACCTTAGATGAGCTAATGGAACTTCTTACATTGATTCAAACAAAAAAAATTCGGAAAAAGGTTCCCATTGTTTTATACGGAAGAGATTTTTGGGAGAAAGTTATTAACTGGGACTATCTCGTTGAAATAGGTACAATATCGAAAAACGATCTTAATCTTTTTCATATTTCTGATAATAAAAAAGATACATTTAAATATGTAACTTCCTTTATTAAAAAGTATCAGTTAAAGGGTCCTAATTTTTGAAGCAGTTATTTTTTTTAGGTATTCTTTATTTTTTTTGTTTTCTTAGTGCCCAGATTACACCAGTAGAAGGAATACATAAAAATTCACCTCGCGTTTGGGCATTAACCCATGGGATGGTGCATACTGGCCCTGGAGACTTTATTAAAGATGCAACTATAATCATTCGTAACGGTAAAATCGATAAAGTGGGACGGTATGTCAAGGTTCCAGCGGATGCATATCAGATTGATTTAAAAAATGCAAATGTATATCCAGGTTTTATTGATAGTTGGTTGGAAATTAAGCGTGATGAAAAAATAACCAGTCCTGATGACCACTGGAACTCTAAAGTAAGAGCAAACTACAGAACTAAGGATGATCTAAAACTAAAAGAAAAGGAAATAAAGGCCTTACACTCCATAGGAATAACAGTTGCCCATATTGTACCCAAAGAAGGCATATTTAAAGGCCAATCAGATCTTATTACAATTTCCAACAAACCCATTTCAATTTCAGAGTCTGTTGCACAGGTCATTGAGTTCAAATCCGGAAAATGGAGTGATAGAGAATACCCTAATTCATTGCTTGGAGCCATAGCATTAATTCGTCAAACATTTTTAGATACAGATTGGTATGCAAATTCTCGTAGAATCATTTCAAAATTTCCTTCGGAAAATGAACCACTAAATAGGAATCTTGCTCTAGAATCCTTGTATAATTTTAAATCAAATAATAGACCAATATTATTTTATACCCGTGATGAACACACGGCTATTAGAGCATTAAATATCTCAGAAGAGTTTAATCTTAAACCCTGGTTGCTTGGTAGCGGTTATGAATACAGACGCATAGATGATATATCAAAACAAAATCCATTTATTATTTTGCCTTTGGACCTACCATCAAAACCAAAAATATCAGACCCAAATATTGCACTTCAATATACTACTGAGCAATTAAAGCATTGGGATATGGCTCCAGAAAACTTCTCAAAAATTCAGGAGGCTGGACTTTTCTTCAGCCTATCAAGCCATGGACTAAAGAAAAAATCACTATTTAGAATAAATCTGGCGAGAATTATTGAAAGAGGATTCTCAAAAGATGTTGCACTAGCAGCAATGACAACCTATCCTGCAGAGGCAATGGGCGCATCTAAAACACTCGGGAAAATAGCGCCAGGATTTATGGCGAATTTAGTTGTTGTTGATGGTGATTATTTTGACCCTAAGTCTAGAGTTTTATCACTTTGGATTGGTGGTGAGGAACACTTTATATCAGATCGAAAAACAACTAGTCTTAGGGGTAAATGGAAAATGACTCTGGCAGGTAAAGATGAATATGAAATTGTATTTAAAACTCCATCATTGAAAAATGACCCTCTTTTAAATACTTACAAACCAAAAAAGCTGAACAATCATCTTCAAGGGGTATTAATAGTTAAAGAAAAAGAATTTAAAATTAATAATATTTCGATGTACGATAAAGGTGGCTCATTTAGTGTGAGTGGCGCTGCATTTGGACTAGAGGGTGTCTTCTCTTTTAATATTAAGTTTACAGATGACGGGTTTTCAGGATCTGCTAACGATGGTTCAGATAGGACCATTGCATTTACAGCAGTAAAAGATACAAAATCAAAAACGAATAAAGCGAAGAATGAAATACCAAGCAGTTTGGTCTCTTTTTTCCCTGAAGGAGCCTATGGCATAAAAAAAATTCGTACTAGATCAGATGATGCAATACTCATCAATGACGCAACTTTGTGGACATGCGGACCAAAAGGTGTCTTGGAGGACTGGGACATACTACTATTGGATGGTAAAATAGAAAAAATAGCACCTGATATATCCGTCCCTAGAGGAAGTGCTATGATCATAAACGCAACAGGAAAACATATTACTCCTGGGCTTATTGATTGCCACAGCCACTCTGCGGCATCATCAATAAATGAAGGGAGTCAATCAGTTACCGCTGAAGTAAGAATAAGGGATGTGATCAATGCAGATGATATTAATATCTACCGTCAGCTTGGTGGCGGGTTAACATCCGCGAATATCCTACACGGATCAGCAAATGCAATTGGTGGACAAAATGCAGTTATTAAACTAAGGTGGGGACTTGGACCAAATGATCTAATAATGAAACGAGCTCCGCAAGGTATTAAGTTTGCTCTGGGTGAAAACGTTAAACAGGCAAATTGGGAAGGAACAGGTCGCTATCCACAAACACGAATGGGAGTTGAACAAATAATTCGTGATGCTTTCAACGCAGCCAGAGACTATGACCATCGCTGGAGAACATATAAATCTAATGCAAAAATACAAAGGGTTAAAGCACCTCCAAGACGTGACTTAGAACTGGAAGCTTTATCTGAGGTTTTAACAGGGGAAAGGCTTGTTCATTGTCACTCCTACCGACAGGATGAAATTTTAATGTTAACCCGTATTGCAGAAGATTTTGGATTTAAGATTGCTACCTTCCAACATGTTCTTGAAGGTTATAAAGTTGCAGATAGAATAGCTGAGCATGGAGCCGGTGCTTCTACATTTTCTGACTGGTGGCAATATAAATATGAAGTAATAGACGCAATCCCTTACAACGGGACTCTAATGGCAAGAAATAATGTAATTGTATCATTTAATTCTGATAATTCAGAACTGGCAAGGCGTTTAAATACCGAAGCAGTAAAAGCAGTTAAATATGGTGGACTTTCAGAAGAAGAAGCACTCAAACTGGTCACCATAAACCCTGCAATTCAGTTAAAAATAGATCGATGGGTGGGCTCTCTAGAGGAAGGTAAAGATGGTGATATTGTAATCTGGGATGGACCCCCTCTTTCCATCTACTCAAAGGTAGAAGAGACTTGGATAGATGGAATTTTATATTGGTCTCAAAAAGAAAATAATGAACTAGAAAAACGAGATGAAGAATTAAGAAAAAATTTAATTCAAAAAATAATCTCCTCTAGCTCACCATCAACTGGTAAAAGTTTAAATCAAACTAATTCCAAAATAGATAGAGGTCACATACACTGTAATGATAGTGACTGGGATATTGAATCTGGATATATTAATCAATGAAAAAATTTATAATATTTTACTTTCTCAGTTGCCTACATGCTAATGACCAGATCCCAGGCATAAAACAAAAACGACCAATCTTATTAAGAGGTGGAATTTTGCACACCGTCTCGGGTCAAGTTCTTGAGGGCTATGATCTACTCTTCGCAAATGGAAAAATAACGACAATAGATAAACAAATAAAACCAAGTCCTGATACTGATGTATATGATATTTATGAAAAACATGTTGTCCCCGGTTACATCGCACCTATAACCCAGATTGGTTTAGTCGAAATCGGAGCAGTTAAACAAACACGAGACTATTCAGAAGTTGGTAATATTAATCCAAACGTACGTGCTAATGTTAGCTACAACCCTGACTCTGAATTAATACCAGTAACTCGATCAAATGGTGTTTTAATTGCCAATTCTGTTCCACATTCAAACGGGCTCATACCTGGTCAGTCCTCTTGTATGATGATGGATGGATGGACTTGGGAAGATGCGACAATAAAGCACCCTACCGGGTTGCACATTAATTGGCCAAATATGCAAATAAATTTTAGAAAAAATTCCAAAATCACTGAAAAAAAACAGCGCGAAAATTATCAGAAAAAATTGCGAGAACTCGATAAACTAATCAGAGATACACGATCATATCATCTCCGAACAACACAAAAGGAACGAAAGGCTGATCAGAAACAACAAACAGATCTTAGACTAGAAGCTTTAATACCATATTTTGTTAATAAAAACCAAATTATAGTCAGAGCAAATTCAATACGACAAATAACTGCAGTCATAGAATGGTCTGAAAAATTTGGTCTAAAAATTGCAATAGCTGGAGGCAGGGACTCATGGAGAATAACTGATATGCTAGTAAAGTACAATATCCCGGTTATTCTACAACATGTACAAACGACACCGATGAGAAGATATGAACCAATACACTCAAGCTATAAAATTCCTGCTATGCTACAACAAAAAGGTGTCAAATTTTGCTTATCTACTGATCAGGGTTATCCTTTCAATGGACATGTCCGGACCTTGCCAAATGAGGCAATGAGATCTTGCTCATGGGGGCTATCAAAAGATCAAGCCCTTCGATCTATAACACTATCCGCAGCAGAAATTTTAGGCATAGATAAAAGAGTGGGTTCTCTAGAATCAGGAAAAGATGCAACCTTTTTTATTACTGATGAACATCCAATGGAAATGACCGCGAACCCCTTAGAAGCATACATCATGGGTAAAAAAGTTGATCTAAGTGATAGACAAAAAATGTTGTATGAAAAATATAAAGAAAAATATCGCCGTAAGGGGCGCCTAGATTAATAAAAAGTTATCAAGGAGTTTAGGTTTGGATAAAAATAAAACTGTAGAAAATCTTAACACTATTTTAGGTTTAGAACTTGCAGGAGTCGTTAAATATACTCACTATGCATTTATGGTTCAGGGCCCATACAGACTGGCAGTTGTTGATTGGCTTCGTGGTCAAGCACAAGAGTCTCTAGCACATGCACAATTAGTAGGAGAGCATATAACAAGCTTAGGAGAACACCCAAAATTAATTATTGGTGATCTTTTAGAGACACATAAACATTCTACAGAAGACATATTAAATGAATGCTTAGAGCATGAGAGATCAGCAATTGATGCATATTACAATCTACTTAAAATTGTTGAAGGAAATTCAATAATGTTAGAAGAATTTTCTAGGACCCAGATAGCAGCAGAAGAAATGCACGAGGCTGAAGTAAAAAAAATGTTGCGCGATAATTTCTAACAGTTTAATTCTATACTTCCACCAGACTTCTATATAATTGCAAACCGCTAGATCTAAAATATATGATTTATTTTATATAGCTAAATGCGTTTATTCATTCTGCATTTTTTAATTTTACTTTCTCTTGTATTTGCGAACAATGAGGAACTAGGTCTTTTAAAAGGAAAAATCGTTAGCGCCCAAAATCAGCTACCCCTTTCTGGCGCTAATATTATTATAAAAGGGACAGACCTTGGTACTGTTTCTGATGAGAATGGTGAATTCATTATTAACAATGTTTTGCAGGGATATTATTCAGTCTCTGCATCATATATTGGTTATGAAAAAGAAATGATTGCAGATATCTGGGTTCGTCCAAAAGCATATGATTATCTCAATATTATTTTAGAACCAGCTTTAATTAATTTGAAAGGAGTCACAGTAAAAGAATCTTATTTCAAAAAATCAATTCTAAATGAATATCAATCGACCTCATTTAGAAATGATGAAATAAGAAGAGCACCAGGATCAGGTCAAGAAATCAGTAGGATTTTAAATAGCCTACCGAGTGTAGCTAGTGTAGGAGAAAACCGTCAGGATATGATGGTTAGAGGAGGGGGTCCCACAGAAAATGGATTTATCATAGACAATATACCAATCCCAAGTATCTCACACTTTAATCAACCCGATGGAAGATCAAATGGACCGGTTGGACTTATTAATACAGAAATGGTAGAAAATATAGAATTCTACAGTAACGGATTTTCTGCAAAATTTGGTAACAAACTATCAAGCTTTGGAGATATTAATTATAGAGAGGGCAATAAAGAATCTCTAGAGCTAACCCTTGGATTAGGGATGGGTGGTCTGGGTGGTTTTTTGGAAGGTCCTTTATCACAAAACATATCTTACATCGCCTCATACAGAAGAAGTTATTTAAACCTATTAGCAGATGCAATAAACGCTGGCGGTATGCCATCGTATGATGATTTCCAAGGGAAAATTACCTATAGACCAAATATATACAACACATACACCTTTCTTACAATCAATGGTCGCAGTACATATGACAGAAGTCTTGAGGATGCTTTAGACATTGGCGACGGATCCTATGGAAAGGTGGGAAATAAACAAAACACAATAGGCTTTAATCATAAACATATCTGGAATGAAAAAAGTTTTTCAAATAGCAGCATAGGATTATCTAAGGAAAAAGCAAACATTAGTTTTAATGATACTTTTTCAAAAGGCCCTGTGTTTAATAGCTTTAACTTGCAAAATACTTTTAGCTTAAGACAGTTGAACCAGATTAAACAAAATTCAAAATATATTTTTGAATTTGGAGTTGAATATTATTTAAGAAAAACTGAATATGATTTCTTTTTGAACAATATAGAAAATAAAAAAAATGTTAGTGTCTCAAACATATCAACCTTTGTAACCCTAAAACAAGTCTTATTCGACCGAGTCGTTTTATCATCAGGAATAAGACTAGATTACAATAACTATGAAAAAATAAATTTACTCTCACCAAGAATTAATATTGATTATGCTATGAAAAATGGGAAAAACAATTTTATTTATAATATTGGTCAATATTATCAAAATCCACCCGAGATCTACATCTCTATTGATGAAAACAATTTAAAAAGTGTTAGTTGCTGGCAACACTCATTAAGCCTGGAGAGAATGCTATCAGTGACTACTAAATTAACTGTCTCTGTTTATCAGAAAGAATATAAAAATGCACCTATGTTTACCGATGTTGATAATAAAGAGCCTCAATCTTTTTTGCTAGACCAACTTACAATGCATAGTGGAATCATATCAAACGGACAAGCAGAATCAGAAGGAATAGAAATATTAATTGAAAAAAAACGTGCAGAGAATTTTTACGGATTAATCGGTGGATCTTTATTTAATTCTACATTTTTTGATTCAAATGGTGAAAAAAGAAATCGAAACCATAACTACAAAATCATATTCAACATCATAGGTGGATACAGACCCTCTGATTCAAATTGGGAAATTTCTTTTCGGTGGTCCTATTTCGGGGGAAAACCATATACAAGAATAAACGAGAGACAATCATTACAATATGGCCAAGAAATATTAGACAATAATAAATTTAATGAGAAAAAAACGCCAGAATACCACTCTTTATTTTTACGTTATGAACGAACAAAAAATATGAAAATAGGGAATTTGATCTCCTACTTTGAATTATGGAATGCTTATAACAGAAAAAATATAGAGCTCTACTTTTGGAGCGAAACAGATAAAAAAATTAATGAAATAACATATTTTAGTTTGATCCCTGTTGGAGGATTCGAATTAGAATTTTAATATGTTGGCAAACGTTTAATATACAAAGTACCGATTAAGGCTAAAAAGAGTACACTAATCTTTGCCCATAAAGAAAAATCCAATGCTCCAGAAAATATAGCAAAAGTAATAAATAACCATTGCATTGATATTGAAATAATTTTTGCCTTTTTTGATATTCCCCTTCCATCTAAAAAATTTTTTACACTTTCTCCGTAATATTTATTGTTCAACACCCATTGTAATAACCTTTCAGAACTTCGTAGAAAACAAACTGCCGCAAGAATCATTAGG
>CAYFIF010000056.1:0-10188 GCA_964343085.1 uncultured bacterium
GTGCGGTACAACCTTCAAGATAACTTACATAGCTACCTTCATCAGCAATGATTAATGTTCTTTCAAATTGTCCTGTGTTTGCTTCATTAATCCTAAAATATGTCGAGAGTTCCATAGGGCATCGAACTCCTTTTGGAATATAAACGAAAGAGCCATCTGTAAAGACGGCGGAGTTTAAAGAAGCAAAATAATTATCAGTAAAAGGCACAACAGTACCCAAATATTTTTTGACCAAGTCTGGATGGTTGAGAACTGCTTCTGAAAAACTACAGAATATAACACCAGCTTTTTTTAATTCTTCTTTAAAGGTCGTAGCAATCGAGACGCTATCGAAAACAGCGTCAACAGCCACGCCTGATAACATTTTTTGTTCTTCGAGAGGAATACCGAGTTTATTATATGTCTCTAGTAGTTCTGGGTCAACCTCATCTAGACTAGACAGTTTTTTTTTCTTAGGAGCTGAAAAATAACTTATTGCTTGATAATCTATATCTGGATATTGGATTTTTGCCCAGTTTGGATCTTTTTTTTTAATCCAGTGATTATACGATTTAAGTCGCCAGTCTAATAACCACTTTGGCTCATTTTTTTTTTCTGATATAGTTTTTATCACATCTTCATTAAGGCCTGGTGGAATAGTGTCTGACTCAATATCAGTTATAAAACCATATTCGTAATCTTTTTCAAGATTTGTGTCAATTATTTTTTTATTATTAGACATTGTGCGCTTTTATATTATTTTAAGCAGAGAAACTTGTGCCACATCCACAGGTGCGTTCTGCATTTGGATTCTTTATTTTAAATCCCCCATTTAAGAGATCATCCGAATAATCTATTTCAATATCTTTAAGGTAAAGCCAGCTTTTTAGATCGCATATTATGGTTAAACCATTTGATTCAAATGTCTTATCAAATTCTCCTTTTATTTTCTCAAAATCCATCTTATAAGTCATACCTGAGCAACCACCACCATCCACAGACATTCTTAAATAGTGATTGGTTTTACCATCAGAAGACATTACAGCTTGCAAACGTTTCACTGCAGCCTTAGTTGCTTTTATAGTGGAATTATTGAATGCCTTTTGTTTTTGTTCAACAGATTCTTTGTTATTTGATTTATTCATTTATTCCCACTCCGTATCAATTTGATTATTGTTTGATGAGGATTTAACTGGTTCAAAACCTAATTTTTTTCGTGCCTTATCATTCATCATTTCTGGTGTCCATGGTGGATCAAAGGTAACTTGAACTTCAACACTGTTTACATTTGTAAGAGAAGATACTTTTGTTTTGATATCATCTGCCATATGTTGACCCATAGAGCATCCTGGTGTTGTAAGAGACATAATAATATCAATTGAATATTTTTTATTTGATGGGTCAGATATTTTAATATCATAGATCAATCCTAGACTCCATAGATCAATAGGGATTTCAGGATCATAACATTTCTTAAGTACATCAACAACTTGTTTTCTTAATTTCATTAATATGTAATATCAGATAGTTTAAGTTTGTTGAACATATCTCTAATATTATCGTTAATACGATTTATTGGTATGCGAATATTACAATTATTTAATTGTTCGCAATTAGACTCAAAATAACAATCCATTAAACCTAAGGGCCCCTCCAGAATTTCAAAAAAATTTGTCATTTTTATATTATTAGAATTTTTTGTTATTTTATATCCGCCACTGGGTCCTCGGACAGATATTACGATATTGTGTTTTCCTAATTTTTGTAGAATCTTAGCCAATAATTCTCGGGGGATACAATATTTATCAGATATTTCTTTTACAGAAACAGTCTTGTCTTTCCCTTCATTTTGGAGATGCCTCATTGCAATCAAAGCATACTCTACTCTTCGTGTGATTTTTAGCATTTAATAAAATTTATTGGTCAGGAAATTAAAATTAAGTCCATTAATATATCAAATGCTAAATACGATTAAATTAATCGTATTTAAAAAGATTCTTAAAGCGATAACCGAATTAAAGGGCTAACTTGTTTTTTGAATTCTCCAATAATTGATGCATCTTGTCTACAAGAATTAATAAATCTATTGGCTTCATCTGGTGGCAAAGAAACTAATAATCCCCCAGAGGTTTGTGCATCAGAAACTAAAAGATGATCTAATCTGGTTGTTTTGGAAGAAAAATCAGTAAAATTTTTCAAATATTGGAAATTATTAAGGGTTCCGCCTGGGATATTATCTTTTTTTGCTAAATCAAATACACCAGATAAAAATTTTATAGATGAAAAATCAATTTCTGCGGAAACATTACTTGCTTCGCACATTTCTTTTAAATGGCCTAGCAATCCAAAGCCACTAATATCAGTTACAGCATTTACTTGATAATTCTTTAACTGATTCGCAGTTTCTGAATTTAATGTTTTCATAGATTCCACAGCTTCTTTAATAGATTTTTCTTCTGCACAACCTCTTTTTATCGCGGTACCTATTATTCCGGTCCCTAATTTTTTTGTTAATAAAATTTTATCACCCGGTTTAGCTCTTGAATTTGTCCACATTCTATTTTCATTAACCTGCCCCGTTACAACTAGTCCATATTTTGGTTCTTTATCTTTGATTGAATGTCCTCCTATAATAGGAACCCCAGCTTCTTTTGCCTTATCAATTCCACCTTGCAGGATTTGAGTTAGAATGGTTTTTGGAAGATCTTCTATTGGGAAACCAACTATGTTTAATGCAAAAAGTGGAGTTGCTCCCATTGCATAAATATCAGATAATGAATTTGAAGCTGCGATCTGACCAAAATCATATGGATCATCAACGATAGGTGTAAAAAAATCGACGGTTTGAACCAAAATGTCCCCATTTTTTTGACGATAGGCAGCAGAATCATCTGAAGATTCAAAGTCTAATAATACAGAATTATCTTTTGTTAGATTTAGGCTCTTTAGAATTTCAGTTAGGTCCCCCGGACCGATTTTACAAGCTCATCCAGCTCCGGTACTCAATGTAGTTAATCTAATTTTTTCTTTTTCCATTCTATGTTCAGGCTTCATCCTCTGCAAGAGTAATTAGACCATCATACGGAGTAAGGGTAAATTTTTCATTTTTATCAGGAATCAGATTGACTCCAAATGATTTTTCTTTATTCGATTGATCTGAATACAGTTGCAGACCTAAACAGACTTCATTTCTTAATTGAGCAGCTTTACTACATTCACCATAGGAAATATTAATTGATTCATTTTTAGTAAATGAAAAATAGTAGTTTGCGGGTTTGATATAAAGTTCGCTTCCTTCAGCTTGAAAAAGATCATCATATACATTTAGTGCGAGTGGTTCTTCAGATACCTGTGCCATAATTTGTGATACAAATTGATTTGAAACCATAAAATCTTCAACTCCGCTATTAAGTATTATATCAATATTTTCACTATCCATAACTTCTGTAATCAGCTTAGGCCAATTCTCAGCCTTGTTTTCTTTGAGCACTTGTCTTAATCTAATTAGGAGGGAAATAACATATGCATCCATCTCTTCGATAGTAGTTCCACCCGGAGAAAGAATTAAAATACTGTCAAAACCCTGAGGGTCAATCGTCTTTAATGTGGTAAGGTTATTTAAATCAATTTTTTGAATTCCCAATATTAAATCAGGGTATTTAATTTTTAAATTATCTAAAAAAGTTTTCATCTCTTCTGTAAAACTATGATCATATAAAATTAATTCAGATCCGGAGGGTACATAAGTACAAAGTTTTTCCATAATTATATTGGACTTTGTTGTCCAATTAAGAATTGCGACACGTTGTTTTCTTAATTTAGTGCTCACATCGGGTAGTTTTTTAATTTTTGAATTATATACTGGCTCGTCAAAATAGAATATTGTAGAATCATCTTCAGCAAAAACAATCAATTCATCATCGTCTGAGACTTTTGTTTCTGGGAGAGGATTTAATTTTATTTCACCGTTAGCAAAATGAATACCCATAGGGGTACTGCTTTTAAAACGGTTGATGCTTTCTCCAAAATTAAGCGGGCCACCCCAACCATTTTCAGGCTGGAAAAAATAAAATTCATTCCCATCAAAGCCAACCATATCACTGTAAACTACTGATAGGCCATTTCGGCTTAGAGCTAGCTGAGCAATCATTCTTGAAAGAACACTAACTTCATTTAAAGCTTTGACAGTACCATTAGATATATTTTCTGCTAATTCACGATCTCTATCTGAATGAATTTCACATACAATGGGTGGATGCTCATCACCATCGCAAGTGGCGATAATTGACATAATTGATTTTAAGACAAGTGCATCTGCTAATTTGAGTTCTTCTTTTGATTTCCAACTTGCTGCAGAATTCATAATAATTATTGATTTTGCTTTTTCAGCTT
Source organism: uncultured bacterium (assembly GCA_964343085.1). GTDB lineage: Bacteria > Fidelibacterota > Marinisomatia > Marinisomatales > UBA1611 > CAZLPW01. The sequence goes on from CAYFIF010000056.1 coordinate 4,372, forward strand.
GAACCTTTCGTAAGTTATTTATATTAGTAACTATACCTGATCGTGTAATGATTCTAGTTGTCCGAGAATCGATAATATTATCTCTTATAATATTATCCATCTCTTCCTTATCATTATCAGCAAGAATTACAATTGAAGCATCTGGTTCCGATTCATTAGCTTCAATTAATTCGCGAATTATTTCGATAATTCGATCTCCAAAACCGAGGATTAGTGTATGATCATCCTCTAGTACAAGACTTCGACCTCGACGAAGTTCAGCAAGTTTTGCTTCAAAAACACTTGTAATAAAAGCAACCATGCTTGAAAAAAGTATAAGACCAACTAGCACGCCGATTATCGAAGTTAGCTTTGCAGCCCAATTACTATCTCCATCAGTTTCAGCCGCAGATCCTTCCATTACGGCAACGTATACTCTCCAAGGTATTTCTAACCAGCCTGATAAAGTTTCATCAGGAAGAAATAGATTAGCTAGGATTCTTATTATGACCATAATAAAGAAACCAAGGGTAAATAATAATAAAAGAGCTAAAAAGATGGATGCGCTACCTTTCGACATAAAATTGTCAATTGCATATCTAATTCGCATATTTAATGGATAAAAGGATTGCTTACTCATAATAAAGGCTTACAAATTTTGTGTATCAATTTTAATGATCTTATTATACAATCCAAAAAATAAAACAAATTAATTCCTTTTTTCCAAAATGTTGATCTTGGTAGATTTAGTCAAATAAAAAATAATTTAATAATTAAACTTAAATATAATCACATATAATAGTTATTCTACAAATCTAATAATAAAAAGGCACGGACTCTAATGGGCAAAACATTTAAAACAATTGATGAAGCGGTAATCCGGTTTGCGGGTGATTCTGGTGATGGCATGCAATTAACAGGCGGGCGTTTTACTGAAACAACAGCTATAGTCGGGAACGATTTAAGTACTTTGCCCGACTTTCCAGCGGAAATTCGTGCACCAGCAGGATCTCTTGCGGGTGTTAGTGCCTTCCAGATAAAATTCTCATCAAAAGATATTCATACACCCGGTGATAAGCCCGATGTCTTGGTTGCAATGAACCCAGCAGCATTAAAAGTCCATCAAAATGATTTAATTCCCGGTGGAACAATTATTATTAATACAGATGCTTTTTCAAAAAAGAACCTAAACTTTGCTGGTTATGAAAGCAACCCTATTGAAAATGGTTCTCTTGATGATTATTTTACCGTTATACCTATTGAAATGAATAAAATGGTTACTGCTGCTTGTGAAGGGTTGGCTCTTTCGCCAAAATTTATTGGGAGGACTAAAAACTTCTTTGCTCTTGGTGTCTTATTTTATATGTATGATAGACCTCTGGAGGCTACAGCGAATTGGTTAAAAAAGAAATTTGCCGGCAAGGATGCCATAATCGAAGCTAATACTCGTGCTTTAAATGCAGGGTATAATTATGGTGACACCACCGAATTGTTCATGACTAGATACAAAGTTGAAAAGGCGTCTCTGCCATCTGGTACTTACAGAAATATAAATGGGAATCTTGCAACTTCTCTTGGTCTTTTAGCTGCATCAGAAAATTCTGGGTTAAATTTATTTTATGGCGGATACCCTATTACACCTGCTAGTGATATTTTGCATACGCTTGCTTCTTGGAAGCATTTTGGAGTTCAAACTTTTCAAGCTGAAGATGAAATTGCTGGGATAACATCTGCAATTGGAGCTGCTTACACAGGTAATTTGGCAATTACTGCAACCTCTGGTCCTGGAATTGCTCTAAAAGGTGAAGCTTTAGGATTGGCAATTATTACAGAATTACCTCTCGTAGTTATAAATGTCCAAAGAGGTGGGCCTAGCACCGGGCTTCCAACCAAAACTGAACAATCTGATTTGAACCAAGCTCTGTACGGAAGAAATGGAGAAGCACCAATGCCAGTAATTGCTGCTGCAACACCGGGTGATTGTTTTTATGCTGCTTATGAAGCATGTAAAATTGCAATAAAATATATGACACCAGTTATGTTATTAACCGATGGATATCTTGCAAATGGATCGGAACCTTGGAAAATTCCAGAAACATCTGATCTAGAAAAAATCAAAGTTAATTTTGCAAAAAAACTCAACTCTGAAGAAGAATATTTACCTTATTTAAGAGATGAAAAAACATTATCCCGTCCTTGGGCTCTACCAGGGACGCCTGAACTTGAACATCGAGTGGGCGGAATTGAAAAAGCTGAAAATTCTGGACATGTAAGTTATGACCCCGAAAATCATCATAAAATGACTGTACTTAGACAGGAGAAGGTTAATAGAATACAAAATGATATTCTTGAAACAGAAATTTTTGGAGATAGTAAAGGAGATCTTTTATTATTAAGTTGGGGTGGGACCTACGGAGCATGTCGTTCGGCAGCTGAAACATTACAAGATGAGGGACTTAAGGTATCTCATGTTCAATTAAGGTGGATTAATCCTTTGCCAAAAGATTTGGGAGAAATTTTAATTCATTTTAAAAATATACTTGTACCTGAAATTAATTTAGGTCAACTCTTGAGATTAATTAGATCAGAATATTTAGTGGATGCAAAAGGTCTTAATTTTGTAAGGGGGCGTCCAATTGGTGCTCCTACCATTATTGAACATGTTAAAAAAACTTTAGGATAAAGCTTATGAACGATTCACAATTACCTCAATTAACAAAGAAAGATTTTGAATCAGATCAGGCAGTTCGCTGGTGTCCAGGTTGTGGAGATTATGCGATTTTAGCACAGACACAAAAGCAAATGCCAACTTTTGGTCGAAAAAGAGAAGATTTTGTATTTATATCTGGGATAGGGTGCTCAAGCAGGTTTCCATACTATATGAATACTTATGGATTTCATTCAATTCATGGTCGAGCTCCAGCAATTGCAACCGGAGTAAAAATTGCAAACCCAAGCTTATCTGTATGGGTAGTTACAGGAGACGGTGATGGGCTTTCAATTGGAGGAAATCATTTTATGCATGCGCTTCGGCGGAATATGGATTTGAATATTTTGATGTTTAATAATAGAATATACGGTCTAACAAAAGGTCAATATTCACCAACTTCTGAAGTAGGCAAGGTCACAAAAGCTACGCCATATGGTTCTATTGATATTCCTCTAAATCCTCCATCGCTGGCCTTGGGTGCCCAGGCAACATTTGTTGCTAGGACTATAGATCGATGGCAAAAACATATGGCTGAAATGATGGAAAGATCATATAGGCATGATGGTGGTTCTTTCATTGAAATTTATCAAAATTGTAATATATTTAATGATGGTGCTTTCGAGCCATATACAGGCTCGGATAAAATGGAAAATGTGATAGAATTAAAGAATGGTGAGCCAATGCTGTTTTCTAAGGAGACTAAGGGGATAAAATTAGAAGGCTCTACGGCCATTGTAGTCGATATGGAAAAATATAGTAATGATGATATTTTAATACATGATGAGACAAACCTAGATCTTGCACATATAATAGCAAATTGGACATCTAATCCTGATTTGCCTGAGCCTATTGGTGTTATTTATTCAATAGACAAGCCTACTTATAATCAAGATATGGCTGATCAAATTAATTTTGCCAAAAAGAATAAAGGAATTGGACGTGTTCAAGATCTCCTTAATGCTGGAGATACTTGGATTGTAAAATAATTATGACTTTACGTAAGGAACGTGATAGTCTTGGTGAAATTGAAGTACCCTCTGATAAGTATTATGGTGCGCAAACCCAAAGATCATTTGAAAATTTTAAAATTGGTGTTGAGAGATTTCCTCGGCAATTTATTCGAGCATATGGTATAGTAAAAAAAGCTGTTGCAATCGTTAATCATTCACATGGGTTTTTGGATGATGACATTCAGGATGCGATTGATAAAGCGGCTGACGAAGTTATAAATGGGGAATTGGATAGCCATTTCCCTTTAGTCGTATGGCAAACAGGTAGTGGAACTCAAACAAATATGAATTTTAATGAGGTCATTGCTAATAGGGCCATAGAAATGATGGGAGGTACTATTGGTAGCAAAACACCAGTTCATCCTAATGATCATGTAAATATGTCTCAATCAACAAATGACACATTTCCTACAGCCATTAATATTTCAGCAGTAGAGTGTATCAATTCAAATCTTATTCCAAACTTAAAAAATTTGAGACATGCTCTTAATAAAAAATCTGAAGAGTATATGAAGATTATTAAACTAGGGAGAACGCATTTACAAGATGCAACACCATTAAGTCTGGGTCAAGAATTTTCTGGATATGTTTCTGCCATAGATCACGGACTTAAACGTCTTGAAAATGCCTTAGAATCTTGTTATGAATTGCCGATTGGAGGCACTGCTGTAGGGACTGGGATAAACACCTTTGATGGATTTGATGAACATGTTTCAAAAGAAATTTCACAAATTACTGGACTTCCTTTCCGTGTTGCGTCAAACAAATTTGAAGCACTAGGGACTCATGATAGTATGGTAGAACTTTCTGGAACTCTTAAGGTCATTTCTAGTTCTTTATTTAAAATTGCTAATGATATTAGATGGTTATCAAGCGGGCCACGTTCTGGTATTGGTGAATTAATTTTACCAGCAAATGAGCCTGGGTCTTCCATTATGCCTGGGAAAATAAATCCTACGCAATGTGAGGCTTTAACCATGGTATGTCTCCAAGTTATAGGAAATGATTCTGCTATAACAATCGCAGGTGCAAGCGGGAATTTTGAGCTTAATGTTTTTAGACCGCTAATTTCCTATAATATACTTCAATCAATCCAACTTTTAGCAGATTCCTCCAAGTCTTTTACAAATAATGCAATTTTAGGTTTAAAACCTAATCTTAAGCGGATTCAAAAAAACTTACATGACTCACTTATGTTAGTGACTGCCTTAAATCCTTTTATTGGGTATGATAAAGCTTCTGAAGTTGCCAAAAAAGCCTATGTCGAAGATATAACTTTGCGAGAAGCAATTATCAAACTTAATTATTTAACTGGTGAAGAGTTCGATAGGTTAGTAAAACCTGAAGAAATGATATATCCAAAAAAGAAGTAAAGATAAATAATATTTCCCCAAAAACTATTTGGTGTATTTCATTATTAATTTTAGATATTAAATGAAAATTAATAGCGCAATGAAAGATTTTTATATCGTTCTAAGAAACTGTTTACTAATTGTCTTTTTTGGTATTATTGCAGGATTGTTTTTAATTGGTTATTTTTCGAAAAATCTTCCTTCGATTGAACAATTAGAAAATTATGATCCTGATTTAGTTACACAAATTATTTCTTCAGATGGTGTTGTTTTAAATGAATTATTTGTAATGAAAAGAGTATTCGTTGGATTAGATAAAATTCCTAAACACATGAGAAATGCTGTTATTTCTTCAGAAGATAAACGTTTTTATAGTCATTGGGGTTTATCTATAAGAAGTTTATTTAGGGCAATAATTGTAAATATTTCATCTTGGAATCCATATGCACAAGGGTTTAGTACAATTACTCAGCAACTCGCAAGAAACCTATATAAATCAGTAGGTTTTGAAGATAGTTATATTAGAAAAATAAAAGAAATAATTACAGCAATTCAAATTGAAAGGACATATACAAAAGATGAAATTTTAGAAATGTATTTAAATACGGTACATTTTGGACATGGAACCTATGGTGTGGAGGCAGCTACTAAGCGATTTTTTGGAAAAAAATCAGATGAGCTAACTGTTGATGAGTCTGCTCTTTTGGTTGGGTTGCTTCCCGCACCAGCTAGTTATTCGCCAATACATCATGTGGATAAGGCACAA
>CAYFIF010000057.1:0-9821 GCA_964343085.1 uncultured bacterium
ACAAAGAACCATTATTCTAAATACCTGGGAAAAAGTCGTTGCAGCTGTTTCAATACACTATGTTAATGATGTTATTGCAGATATTGCAGGATTAATTGCTGCTGCAGATGCTAGTACTGCTCCAATGTCAAGTGTCACCGCTGACTATGAGAATCATTGGGGTGAAATGAGAGCATACTGTCACGGTCTTTGGTACAATGATTTTAAGCTAATTGAAGATGTGAATCTGACTCGTATCTTAACGATTATGGGTACTGCACCTGTGTATCCAGATAATGGTGATTTTGCACCTATGCAAACTTATCATGATCAATTAGCTGGAGAGGTAAAGGCTATCTTTAAGGCTTCTTATGGTTTTACAGATGAGCACATGAGTAACTGGTAGACTGTTTTTTGTCTTCCGTATATTAGGATAAGGGGTACTTATTAATAGTACCCCTTATTTTTTTTCTCTAGTTTTCCATGATGAAAAAAAACATAGCAAAAGACGGTCTTTTATTTTTACTACTTTGCTGTGTCTTCTCCCGCATCGCTACAGCTATCTACTATATAGAAGATATAGATAGTTTAAGGTTCGCTCTAAGTCTAAGTGAGTATAATCTTATTAAACTTCAACCTCATTTCCCTGGATATCCGGTATTTTGGTTTTTTTCAAAGATCCTTTTTTTATTTACAAATAATTTAGGTCTAACATTTTCCTTGGTCGGTGGGTTATCAATTTTTGTAGTTATCTACTTTACGCTGAAGTTATACGATATTAAACTGAATTCACTGATTGGCTTTTTTTGTGCGGGGACTATATTTTGCAATCCGCTTCTTTGGTTAATGAGTAACCGTTTTATGCCTGATCTAATGGGCCTTTCAATATCAATTTCTGCACTTTATTTCTTTAGCATTGTGAGGGATAATAACAAAAATATAATACTAGGATTCTTTTTATTTGGCTTGCTTGCGGGTGTTCGTCTATCCTATATACCATTTTTAATTGTGCCTGTTTCTTACCATTTTATTATTCAGAATAATAAATATATGCTTTTCTCTTCATTTTTTATTGGGTGCGTTGTTTGGTTCTTGCCATTAATTTATTTTACAGGTATAGAGGATTTATATATTGCTGCATTAGATCAAACTCGCGGACATTTTTTTAATTTTGGTGGAACTTTTATCACTGACAGTGACTGGATAAAAAGAATAATTAGTATTATTAAATACATTTGGGCAGATGGTCTCGGAGGTTATTGGAAAGGTAGGTCTTGGCAAACAATATTTCTTTCTATTTCTATGGTTTACTTAATTATTAGTGGATTATTAAGTCTAAAGAAACCCAAGGATAAAACAAATTTTTTGATTTTTTTTGGATCCGCTATTTTATACTTATCGTGGATATTATTTTTCCAAAATATTATTTACAAAAGTAGGCATATTTTACCGCTATTGATATTTTTTATTATTTTCATAATAAATGGAATAAAGAGCATTTATTTTAGGAAAAATTTATTAGATCAAATAGTTATCGCAGTTTTTTTCCTTTCATTAATAAATATTACCTTGGTTCTTGTCCAGCAACACAGGACGCCAAGTGCGATATCTCAAATTAAAGATGATCTAGTTAATACTCCGAATAAGCAGACAATAATTAGTATACCGCTTATTAACTACTATCTTAATACTCATGGTATAAAAGCTGATTTTATTAGTGTCGATGAAAAAATTGATATTGAAAAAATATATATGTTAGCTCAGGATGATATTCTATTAATTGGAAATTTCAGTAGAATTTTTGTCAAAGACTTTGATGTAGTTTTGGATACAAATTATTATCATAACCCCTATGTGAATAGAATGTGGCCGCATATTGGAACCTTTAGGCTTTTTAAGAAAAAAAATGTCAGATAAAAAGAAAACTAGACTCCATATTTTAGGAGGTGGTCCTGCGGGATTAGCAGTAGGATATTTTGCACAAAAAAAGAAAATAAATCTAGAAATTTATGAGGCCTCAAATAAAGTAGGTGGGAATTGTAAGACAATTATCAATAAGGAATATCGATTTGATACAGGCGCTCACAGATTCCATGACAAGCACGATGAAATAACATTAGAGTTAAAAGATCTAATGGGGGATGACTTACTAAAGGTTTCTGTTCCAAGTAAAATCTTTAGGGCAGGAAATATGATTAATTTCCCTTTAAATAGTTTAAATCTATTAAAAAATCTGAAATTCTCTACTTTATTGAATGTTATATATGAAAATATTTTAAATAGTTGTAGATCTTTTGAGAGTCCTAATAACTTTAAAGATTTAGCGCAGATTAGATACGGTAGAACACTTTCGAATTTATTTTTGATGAATTACACAAAAAAATTATGGGGTAAGGATCCAACAAAATTAGAAACAAGTATCTCAGGTGATAGATTAAAGAATCTTGATTTAGTTAGTTTTTTAAAGGAAACAATTTTTAAAACTAGTCTTAATAAACATCTTGATGGCTCATTCTATTATCCGAGATATGGTTTTGGAACAATTTTTGAAAATATAGAGGAGTATATTGGTTCTGAAAAGATTAAGCTGCAAACACCGGTAAAGATGCTGAACCATGATGGAAGCAAAATAAAAGAAATTATAAATGGGGAAGAGAAGGTTTTAGATGTGGATATGGTAATTAATTCGCTACCTCTAAATATTTTGATTAATATTCTTAATCCTGCTCCTCCCAGAAAAATAATTGAAGCCATTGATAGTTTAAATTATAGAAATCTCAGGCTTTGTATTCTTTTTTTAGATATGCCTTATTTTTCCGAAAATGCTTCCATCTATTTCCCAGAAAAAAAATTTCCATTTACTAGGATTTATGAACCTAAGAATAGGAGCAAAATAATGGCTCCTTTAGATAAAACGTGTATCGTGATTGAAATCCCGTACTCGAACGATGATGAAATCCATTTAATGTCTGAAATCAAGTTATTTAATGAGATCAGTTCTATGCTGATTGATTCCAGACTATTAAAAAATAATAATATAATTGGTCATACTTTTTTTAATATAGATTACGCTTATCCTATTATGGAGGTTGGAACAAAAAATAAATTGATTCCAGTTTTTAACTATCTTAACAAGTTTCAAAATTTATATAATATTGGTAGAGGAGCTGAATTCAAATACATTCACACACACGATATATTTAAAAAGGCTAGCTTGATCATAGATGAAATATCTTAATTGAAATCAAATCCAGTTATCTATATTTTTATTAATTATAGATTTAATTAGAGCAATGTGATCTTCGCTATCATTCAAGCAAGGTATATATTCAAACTTTTCACCACCATTATTTAAAAAAACATTTCTATATTGAATACTAATTTCTTCCAATGTTTCTAAGCAGTCTACACTAAATCCAGGTGAGATAATTTGAAGGTGTTTTATACCGGTTTTAGCTTGATCAATGATCAATTCATCAATGTAAGGTTTCAACCATTTTTCTGATCCGAATCTAGACTGGAAAGCTATGTCATATGATTTTTCATTTAGATTTAATTTTTCAGCTGTTAAACGCGTAGTCTTATGGCAAAAACAGTAGTAAGGGTCCCCTTTGTGCAGGTAACGTTCAGGCATACCATGAAAACTAAAAATTAGTTTATCAGGCAAACCATTATTTTTAAAACTAGTTTCAATACTTTTGGCCAAAGCCTCAATATATTCACCTTGATCATGATATCCAGACACAAACCTTAGGTTTGGTATCCAGGGGTTATTTTTGAGATACTCTGATATTGCATCATATGTACTTGCGGTAGTGGGAGATCCAGCTTGGGGATAGAGAGGCAGTACCAAGATCTTAGAAATATTTTCACTTTTAAATATTTCCATTGCAGATTTTATTGATGGGGAACCATATCTCATCCCAAGTAGTACTGTTATATTATCACTCATTTGAGCGGATATTTTTTTTAAGATATTTTTTGAAAAAACAAGCAAAGGAGAACCTTCTTCTGTCCAAATTGATTTATATAATTTTGCTGATCTACGTGGTCGGGTATTTAGAATAATTAGCTTTAAAATAGGAATCCAAAAAAATCGAGGTAGATCGATCACTCTTTTATCCATTAAAAATTGATTTAAATACTTTTTTAGATCTTTAACTTTCGGTGAATCTGGTGTCCCAAGATTAGTAAGCAATATACCAATTTTATTTTTTATACCTTTAAACTCATTTTTCATTTGTCAAAAATAGATACCTATTTCATATTTAAAAAGAGTGAATTAGTTCCTTGAAATAATTTATAAATTTTAATATATTGATAATGAGAATCAGTCTCATTATCAATAAAAACTATATAATTTTTTCCAAAAGAGGAATAATGCTTCGTTTATATGATCAAAAACCAATATCAATCTTCACACTAGATGATGATATAAGGATCGGCGTTGAGTTTTGTAATGTGAAAATGAAAATGAAACCCTGCCAGTTCCGACTGTTTCATAATTATTTATTTAACATTAGTAAAAAACTAAATGAAAAGACAGATGGGGTTGAGTTGTTATTGGTAAAGGATAGTTTGAAGGTTTCAATTTCTATCGACCATTTTTTTCAGTTGTTTAATGCTGTTAGTTGCGTTATGGACAAAAAATTTGGAAAGAAAATAATATATCAAAACTAATAAGGAAAAAACATGAAAGGTGTACAAGAAAAATTAGATGAATTTACAGTAGTTGGTGTAAAGCCAGGATTTATGAACCATGATGAAGAAGGCAAAGGATCTGCTTTCGAAGAAATTAACCAAAATTCATTTAGTGGTAAGTGGAAAATAATTTATTTTTATCCTAAAGATTTTACTTTTGTCTGTCCTACTGAGATAGCGGAGTTTGCGCACCTGAAATCAGATTTCGAAGATAGAGATGCCGTCCTTCTTGGGGGTAGCACAGATAATGAACACTGTAAATTAGCATGGAGACGTGCACATGATGATTTGAAGGAACTTAACCACTGGTCTTTTGCGGACACGACTGGTTCATTGGTGGATATGCTGGGAATCAGATCTGAACAAGGAGTCGCTCTGAGAGCTACCTTTATTGTTGATCCGCATAATGTGATTCAACATGTTAGCGTCAACAATTTAGATGTTGGTAGAAATCCAAAAGATACGCTGAGAATTTTGGATGCTCTCCAAACCGATGAGTTATGTGCTTGCAATCGTCCGGTTGGAGGAGATACACTTTGATGACATTGGATGAATTAAAAGATAATATTCCTGAATTTGCTAAGGATATAAAGCTTAACTTTTCTTCCATAATAAAAAACTCAGTCTTTGATGATGATCTTGTCTATGGCTGTTCCTATGCGAGCGCACTTGCATTAAATGATAAAGTGATTGCAAATATATTTGAAAAGGAATGTCAAAATCGCTTTGGCGTAGAATTTGTCGAATCAGTAAAAAGTACCGTAGCTATTATGACACTTAACAATGTTTGGTATAAGTATCGAGATGCAATGCCAAATAGTCAAATGAAGATGGCTCCCCAGAGAATGAGGGTTAATGTGATGGCTAATCATGCTGGTCTTGATAAAATTCTTTTTGAGTCGCTATCCCTATGTATCAGTGCTATAAATGGATGTACTTTTTGCATAAAAGCTCACTCAGATTTATTAATAAAAAATGAAAAAACTAGTGAATTTGTTTTCAATATAGGAAGGATTGCATCCGTAATTTCTGCTATCTCAAAAGTGAGTGGTTTAAAATAAATATTTTCAAAAGTCAGCTTATTAAAAAGTTGTTAATTCAGAACTAAGTCTTTATGAAACTAATAAAAACTGCGAGGTTTCCAGCTATAGCCTTGGTACTGTTTTCCTGTGGGGTCCAATCAGAAATAAGTGAGAAAAAATTGTTGCAGGAAAAAATTGATGCATTTCATTTTCTGAGTAAATATCATCACCAATTGCACATAATGATTGGTGAGGAAGAGGGAGAAATTCAAATAGCCTATGAAGAAATTTATAGTGCAATAATGAAAATGGATAATAATGAGCTAAAACCTGTTAAGAATGCTATATTGAAAATTCAAGATCTAAATCCTGAGGCTGTGCACATTAAAAGGTTAGATTATTTGGTTGACTACTATCAGTCGGGTTTATCGCTGCAGATAGAGGGAATTCTTAGAGGACATGGATATTTAGAAACGTTTTCAATTGAAAATGCACTTGATATTTACGATAAAATAATTACTAAATAGTAATTAAAAGTTTATAATTCTTTTTTATCATTTTCTGTTCGATATAGTTTTCTATTAGATAACTGGTTGTAAATTATTTATTCATTATTCTTTGAGCTTAATTAAAACAAAACATTGTGTACTATAAAAAAATAATTTATGTAGAATCATTTTGTTTCGATAAAAACAAGGTTTTAATTTTCGACCCACTATTCGAAAATATTATTATGCTTTGTAAATGTCGATATCTGATAGACAGTTAGAAGAAAGAAAAATGCGCCAGGATCGTATCCTATCTGGTGCTCTTAATGTTTTCAAGGAGAGAGGCCTTGATGGTGCTACAATGGATGAGATAGCGAATGCCTCTGGCTTTGGCAAAGCCACACTGTATTACTATTTTAAATCGAAAGAAGATGTTTTTTCGGCCATTCTTCAAGAAGGCTGGGAAAAAATTTGGGAATCCTTGGAACCTATTATTGCTGGAACTAGTTCTCCAAGAAAAACATTTGTTAATGTATTAATTAAGATTGCTGAAAATGCACAAAAGAGACCAGGTCTTTTTGAGTTTTTATTTAATGTCCCCAAAGCAATTAAGATAGATAATCAACCTTGGAAAGAATATCAATATAGACTTTACTCTGTAATCCAAGGTTTGCTAGAGGATGGTATAGAAAAAGGTGAATTTCCTCAAGTTGATCCACAGCTTATGTTTAAGGCTTTGGGTGGACTTTTCATGGGCTTGGTTTTTATGGGTGACCGTAAAGAACCAGTTACCGATAAAGATGTAGAAAAACTTCTTAACGAATTGATTATAGAACCAAATCACAAAGAATAGATAACAAATTTCATGAAATATATTTTATTTATTATGTTTGTAGTTACAGTTGCAAGAGCTGAATTGATTCATGGTATTGTATATGATATTGATACAAATAAGCCTATTGAAAATGTAAACATTTTTTTACCTGATATGGATATTGGCACCCTAACAGCTAAAAATGGTTCTTTCAAATTTAATAGTATTGATAGCGACACATTTTTGGTCCACGCTTCTATGATTGGCTATAAACTTTTTTCAGAAAATTTTATAATTGGAAATAAAGAAAATAAAACATTAAAAATTTTCTTAAGTAAAGAGCCTATAGAGTGGAAAGCTGTTAATGTAATGGGTCTTATCCCGTCAAAGCATTCTCCAGAGATTACACAGATGGTAGAAGCTGATAAAAAGATAAATACTAATCAGAATACTTTATCATCTTTCCTTAATAATCTGTATGGTATACAAGTGCAAACCGCTCATGATTATGGTAGAAATGTAAATATTTCTATAAGGGGTTCTTCAGATTTCAAACCTGGAGGATATAATAATCGAGTTTTATTATTGCTAGATGGATTTCCTGTTTCTATTCCTAATTCTGGTTCATCAGATTGGAATGCTATTCCATTTGAAACTGTCCAACGTATTGAAATAGTTCGAGGTCCTGCTTCATCAATATACGGACATAATTCTATGGGCGGCGTCATAAATATTGTTACAAGGTCAGGAGGCGATGCAGAAAAAAAATGGTATCCTAAATTACGCTTTGGTAGCTATGGCTCAAGAGGTTTATCCTTATCATATAGTGGAAAAAGTCAGGATACTAATATTAATAGTTCTGTGGGTTATTCAAGCTCAGAAGGGCACCGTTTCAATTCAGGTTTTGAGCAAACACGTCTTTCTTTTAAAATAAATAAAATTTTGCCTAAAAATCAAAAAATCCAATTCTCGATTATTGGAAGTAATAGTTTTAATCAGCAACCTGGATTCGTTTATCCTGATAATCCCGGACTTATATCCTATAGAGAATCTTTTCGTATTAGTGGCTATTTACAAATGTATTATAAGCGTAATATTGGTAGAAATATTTTTTCAATTTCATTAGCAACAAATCAATTTAAGACTGATTATAGAGATCGCAATGATGCCCCCTTAGAGAAGCAGCAGGGTAAAACAAATTATAGAGATCATAGCTATATAATCCGCAGTCAGATACAAAGATTTTTTAATGATGTTGGTACTTTGGTAATTGGAACTGAATTATCATTTGATCAGTCAAAGTCAAATGTATTAAGAAATATTTATGATCGGCCAGAGCAGAATACTGTTGCTGGATTTTTGCAGTTTAGAAAACCCGTATCTCAAAAACTCCTATATGATTTAGGTTTGCGCTATGATCTTAGAAATGTTAGTGGGGGAGATGGATATCCTGTAAAAGCCTTTAAGGCTTTTTCACCCAAATTTACTTTTTATTATAAACCTAATTCGTTCTTTACTTCACATTTTTCATTTAATAAAGGCTTTAGAGCCCCATCTATATCGGAATTATTTCTTGAATATGAAAGTAGTTATGGTCTTTTACTTAAAGGTAATCCATATCTTAGATCAGAGTCACTGACTAGCACTGAAATTGGTCTTAAATACCAGAAGCAGAAGGATTTATCTTTTTTTGGTAACATATATTTAAATCAATATAGAGATATGATCGATTTTATTTATACTATTCCGGTTAAATCTATTAATAGGGATGAAGTAAGGGGAGCTGGAATAGAAATGGGGTTGGATACCTACCTGAAAAAAACGGGTTCAAATATTAATTTATCCTATAGTTATTTAAAGATGGAAAATATTGATTCGGATATTCCACTCTTGTACAGACCCAGCCATAGGTTTAAGCTAACCTTCTTACAAGAATTACCATTTTTAACTTTTCAATTTTCCTCAAAATATACTAGCAGTCAGTTATATGAAGATTTTTTAAATGATGATCACCCAATAATTGATAATAAAGTTATTTTTCCACTAATGGAACTTCCCGAGACCATTATTACTGATTTAAATATTTCCAAGAAGGTTATGAACTATGACCTATCAGTTAAAATAAAGAATATAACTGATAAAAAATATGTTCTCATCCAGCATTACCCTATGCCTGGTAGAAATTTTGAAATTTCAATTAACAAAATCATCGATTAAAGGAGTAGTAAATGAATCGATTAACTAAATCTTCCGCTGTAGCTTTTATTTTAGTATTATTTTCTTGCGAAGATAATAATGCAAATGAAGAACCCTTGCCTGAATTTGGATCGATCTCTGGAACAATTACTTTTATAGGAACCTGGCCTTCGGATCCTGACTCAATTAGTGAAGTTCTTATTACTTTAGATACAAATTATCCTCCCATGGGACCTCCAGCTGGTTTTAAATATATAACAAGGGCAGATTTAGAAAACAATATCTATAGTTATAGTTTCGGGGAACTATCATTTCGGGATTATGATGCTGTAACGGTTACCTACTGGCCTGAAGGTTATGTAACAGCTGGAACTAATTATAGCCTTATAGGGAGCCATATTGAAACGATAAATGTCACTCAGGATGAGGCAGATATCACCATAGATATTGAAGCTACTTTTAATTAAAGTATTTCCATATTTAAATGAAATCAGTTGAATTGCAGATTAAGTCTAATCCAATCGTCCGATTTTTATGGCTTGCCCTTGGTCTTTTTTTTGCTGCAGTAGGAATCATTGGGTTGGTTGTTCCTGGACTTCCTACGACACCCCTAATGATTCT
>CAYFIF010000058.1:0-9649 GCA_964343085.1 uncultured bacterium
TTTGGAGTTCAACATTTGAGTATAAGTTATAGCGCCTATTTCATTTTTGATATCTGAAAGAATAGATAATCCTTCATCAATTCCTGGACCACGGAAAGAGTTTATTGATGTTCGATTTGCTTTATCAAAAGAGCTTTTATAAATAAATGGCATATCTATTCTTTCAGATATTTCTTTTAAAGAATTAGCCATTTTTAAAGCATGGTCTCTGTTCTCAATTACACAAGGACCAAGAATTAGACCAAACGAATTTTCTGAAAAAACAACTTTTTCAATTGAGACTCTTTTCATGATTTTAGTTTCACAGCAGCCTTTATAAAATCCCTAAAAAATGGATGCGCTTTGTTTACTCTACTTTTGAGCTCAGGATGAAATTGACTAGCAACAAACCATGGATGATCAGAAATTTCGATTGTTTCAACCACTCCTAAACTTTTGTTAATTCCTGAAATGATAAGTCCATTATTTTCTAATTTTTTTCTATACTTGTTATTAACCTCATAACGATGTCGATGTCTTTCTGAAATTTTCTTTTTTCTATATGATGCATATGCTCTCGTACCAACTTTTATTTCACAATCATAAGCACCAAGTCTCATTGTCCCTCCCTTTATTCTAATTGCACGTTGTGACTCCATTAAATCTATGACTGGATAAGGTGTTTTTGAATCAAATTCAGTTGAATTTGCCAAATCCATTTCACAAACATGCCTAGCAAAATCAATCACAGCACACTGTAAACCTAAGCATATACCTAAAAAAGGGATTTTATTTTCTCTTGCATATTTTGCAGATAAAATTTTTCCCTCACTTCCACGTGAGCCAAATCCAGGTAAAATAAGAATCCCATTTACACCCTTAAAAATAGATTCGGCCTTGTGCTCATTAATAATTTTTTGTGTCTGGATCCATTTAATCTTCACCCTGGCATTATTTTCGACACCTGAATGAACAAAAGCCTCCATAACACTTTTATAAGAATCAATCAGTTCTGTGTATTTACCACACATAGCAATTGTAACCTCTTTATCGGGGTTATTATACCTATCAATAAATTTTTTCAATGGTTTTAGATCAGGTTTTTTATGTATTGATAAACGGGTACTAATAATTTGCCCTGCGTCTTGACTATCCATAATTAGCGGAACTTCATATATACTAGGGACATCAATACCTTCAATTACATGATTAGGTAAAACATTACAAAACAAAGCAATTTTTTCCTTAACAGATTGATCAATATGATGTTCAGACCTGCAAAAAATAATGTCTGGAGATAAACCTATTTCCCTTAGTTTCATAACAGAATGTTGAGTTGGTTTCGATTTTAATTCTCCACTGGCTTTAACGTATGGCAATAAGGTTACATGAATTATCATATGGTTTTCATACCCAAGCTCAAGGGAATATTGTCTTATTGCTTCCATGAAAGGAAGACTTTCAATGTCTCCTACTGTCCCGCCAACTTCACAAATTACCACATCGTATTTTTCTACTTCATTAACCAATTTAATTTTACGAATAATTTCATCAGTTATATGCGGAATTACTTGAATTGTGTCACCCAAATATTCTCCCCTACGCTCCTTATCCAAAACAGTACTATAGACCTGACCAGCAGTTGTATTATTGTTTTTTGTCATATCAACATCAATAAATCGTTCATAGTGACCAAGATCAAGATCAGTCTCTGAACCATCATCAAGGACAAAAACTTCACCATGCTGGTATGGGTTCATTGTCCCAGGGTCAACATTAAGATAGGGATCTAACTTAAGAATTGTAACATTTAACCCAGAACTTTTCAATAAATAACCAATCGAAGAAGCCGCAATCCCCTTTCCCAATCCTGACATCACACCCCCTAGAACAAATATATATTTAGTCTGGTTGGACTTTGTCTTTTTCATAATTTGTATCTGTACTAATCCCCATTTTACGTTTTACTCTATTTAAATCTTCAACAGTATCAACAGAAATTTGTTCACAGTTTGTTATCAATCCTCTTATTTGGATCCCGTTATCAAGTGCTCTTAATTGTTCAAGGGACTTTTTTATTTCACGCTCCGATTGTTTCATTGATTGAAATTCAAAAAGAGTCTGTCTCAAAAAAGCATAGATTCCAATATGCCTGTAGACAGCACCAATTTCATTATCTTGAACATCCCTTTTAAAATCTTTCACGTTTTGCTGTTCATCTAATATTGCTTTAACTATATTTTTATCCAAAAGCTCAGATACGGTTATTCTTCGACTAACAATAGTGGCCATGTTTACATTATTATACTCAAAAAGGCTAACCAATCTATCAATTAAGTCTGGATCAAGCAGTGGTTCATCCCCTTGAATATTTATTATAATTTCAGCATCTCTTTCTTTTTTTACAACCTCTGAAACTCTGTCTGTTCCAGATAGGTGGTTCTTTGAGGTCATTATAAGATTACAATCATAATTTTGAAGGGCTTTTTGGGTTTCTTTATCATCAATAGCTATGAAAACCTTATCTAATTTTTTTGCTTTGCTTGCTTGTTCAGCGACATGAACTATCATTGGTTTCCCATTCAAATCCGCTAAAATTTTTTTGGGGAACCTTGATGAATTCAATCTTGCTGGAATTACGCCAATAACCATGCTATTAAAAAATTTTTAATTAGTTAGATACTACTATTAATCATTGGAAATAAACCTGACTAAAGGAACTAAATTTACCATGGACTAGTTTTAAAGAAAATTTATTCAAACCTTAATGATTCTATAGGATCTAGCTGAGCTGCTCTCCAAGCAGGATAACTACCAAAACTAACACCAATAAAAGAACACACAACTAATCCTATAAGCGCCCAGTCAAATGGTATTACTGCGGGTATATTAAAAACCACTGCAACTATGTTTCCACCCGAGATTCCAAGAATAATTCCAAAAACACCACCAAACTCACTTAGAAACACCGCCTCCATTAAAAACTGAATAAGAATATCTCCCTTGGTTGCGCCAATTGCTTTTCTAATACCGATTTCTTTTATTCTCTCAGTCACTGATACTAGCATAATATTCATTATACCTATACCCGCGACCAACAATGCAATAAAACTGATACCCAAAGCAAATAACTTTACCCCAAATGTAAAGCCAGATAACTGATCTATCATTTCTGCATTTGTTACAACTTCAAAATCATTTTCTACTCCAGGAGAAACTTTTCGAATAGCTCTCATAATACCTATCGCCTCATCTTTTGTTTTGCTATAATCATCTTCAGATTTAGCTTCAACAAATATACTTAGAGTTGTCCATGGCTTAGAAAAACGCTCTAAATAACTTGTCACTGGAATAGCAACATGATTATCCTTGCTCTCCCCAAATGCCTCTCCTTTTCTTTCGGTTATTCCAATAACTCTATAGTCTAATCCTTTAATTCTGATAGTCTTGCCAATAGGATCTTCGAATGGGAATAATTGGTCCACAATATCCATACCTAGAACACAAACATTACGTGAATATTGAACATCATCCACAGAAAAGTTCCGGCCATCAGCCAGTGAGGTGTTCAAGGTTCTTACTGTGCCTTCATCAGCGCCATATAACTCAACCGAACGTCTTACAGTTTTATTTTTGTATTTAATATTCCGGATTGAACCACCTGCTCCAACACTAACTAAAATAGGAAGCTGAGCTCTGGATTTAAACTCTTTAAACTCTCTGTAATTAATATCTTTTCGATTGCGATATTTTTTCCAATCATCCCCCATCATTATTTCTGGCCATTTTTGGATTGAAAATGTATTTACACCAAACACATTTAAACCTGAATTTATTGATGATTCAAGAGTCCCTATTGCAGTCATAACACCTATAACTGAAAAAACACCAATGCTAATCCCAAGCAATGTTAATATAGATCGTAATTTGTTCTGCCTAATAGAATCCACTGCCATTCGAAAGCTTTCCTTAAAAATATTTTTTGCGGTTCTACCTTTCATCATTTATTCATAACGTAGTGAATCTATAGGATCAAGGTTTGCCGCTTTGTAGGAGGGAATTATTCCAGAAACAACACCAACAAATATGCTCATAAGAACCGCTAAAATTGATAATCCCAGTGGCATTGTTGAGGGAAAAAATTCGTTTACAATTAAACTGGTAAAATATGCAAAGAATAAACCAATAATCCCAGCAACTAAACATATTGTAATCGCCTCCATTAAAAACTGACCCATTATCATATTCTTGGTAGCACCAATTGCTTTTCGAACTCCAATCTCTCGCGTTCTTTCCTTGACAGAAACAAACATAATATTCATAATACCTATGCCACCAACAACAAGTGATAGCATTGTGATAAAAAACCCTGTCCCCGCTATGGCAATCTTTATGGAGTTATACTGTTTTTCAAATGCTTTGGTCTGGTTTATTGCAAAATCATCTTTTTCACTAGGCTTTAAACCTCGTATTTGCCTCATAATAGAATAAATTTCGTCTTTTGCTTGCTCAAGTTTTTGTTCTGGTACTTTAACACTTAACCGAGTCCAACCTCTTCTTGAAAATAGACGCATATATGCTCCTTTAGGAATAATAGCCTGATTATCAACACTGAACAAACCTAAAAACTTTCCCTGCTTTTCAAGAACTCCAATAACTTTAAACTTTTCTCCATCAATTCTTATACTTTCACCAATCGGATCTCTCCCTTTAAAAAAGGCATCCTTGATACCATATCCTATTACAGTGACTCTCCGCCCCTTACGATCATCACTATCTGAAAAAAACCTTCCTTCTTTTATCTCAGCGCTAATTGTTTGCATATAATCTATGTTAGTACCAAAAATTTCAGTGCGAATATTATTTTTTTCAAAAGACAAATCCGATCCCCTTTGCATAACTGGAGCAACAGCTAAAGCATAGCGAGATTTATTCTTTATTTTATCTACATAATCAGTTCTCATCCTTGGTCTATTCCGGACCTCCCACCACTCTAAATCACCAAACCATTCATAACGAGAAATGTATAGTATGTCTCTGCCTAACATAGACATACTACCTTCAAATGATCTATCTAATCCTGATATTAATGTCCCCATCAGGGTTACAGAAAACACACCAATAATTATCCCCAAAGCGGTTAAAAGAGAACGAGTTTTATTAGATAAGACGGATGATATTGCCATCCTGAAATTTTCAATAAAAATAGAATTCATTTTGAATCGTTCCTTAAATCTTCAATTATTTTGCCATCAAATAGCTTTACAATACGTTTAGCATGGCTTGCAATATCATTTTCATGAGTAACCATTATTATTGTATGCCCTTCATTATATAAAGAATCAAAAATCCCCATTATTTCTTCACCACTTTTTGAGTCTAGGTTCCCTGTTGGTTCATCCGCTAGAATAATACTAGGATTATTCACAAGAGCCCGCGATATCGCGACCCTTTGTCGTTGTCCGCCAGAGAGTTCATTTGGCCTATGGAACATTCTATCCTCTAATCCGACACTTACTAATGCCTTTGTAGCCATTTTTAATCTTTCAACTTTTGGAATATTCGCATATATCAAAGGTATCTCAACATTATGCTGAGCTGTAGCTTTAGGCAATAGATTAAATGTTTGAAAAACAAAACCTATCTTCCGGTTTCTTATAGAGGCTAATTGTTCATCATCCATTATATGGACCATCTCATTCTCAAACTCATATACTCCCGATGAAGGAGTATCCAAACACCCGATCATATTCATTAGTGTTGATTTACCCGAACCTGAAGGGCCCATAATCGCCAAGTATTCGTTCTCTTCTATAGAAATATCAACACCGTCAAGTGCACGAACTTCTTCACCACCAACATGGTAAATTTTATAAATATTTTTCAGATTAATTAGGGCCAAACTTTAAATCAATTCCAAATTCAGAAAAATTTGTTTTTCAGTTTTAATCATTGTTTTTATTTTTTTCAAAATGACCATCCAACTCTGCTTCATAATTAACCAACATCCCATGCTGAAGCTCCTTACTTAAAACCCTATAGCTCCCCGTAACAATCAATTCATTTTCTTTTATCCCTTTTTTCATAGCATAGTGTGATTCACCATCTATCCCAGCAATTACAGGACGCACTAAAGCATATTTCTTTCCTTCAGGTGCAATTTCATTTTCAAATTGATTTTCTAGAATAAAAACGATTTCGATAGTTTCTTCTCTAAAATTATTTTTCTCTTCGTCACCCTCCTCTTTTCTAGACCATTTTTTATTATTGTCTCTTTTATTTTTTCCCTTCATTTCCTTATAGTTTTTTGGTCGAGAGGTCAAAGACTGGATTGGTATTGAAATTACATTTCCAAGGGTCTCAGTTATTATATCTACAGTGCTACTCATACCTGGGCGTATTTTATTTGGCGGTGATAACACTCTGACTTTAACCTTGAAATTTGTAACCTGCTCCTGTACCCCCATATTTAAAGATTGGGCAGTGTGGGCAATTTCACTTACTAATCCATAAAAGATAGTATCTGGAAATGCATCAATCTCAATCTCAGTGGTATCCCCTACATCAATATTAATAACATCATTTTCATTAACATCAACTAAGACTTCCATTTGGCTAAGATCTGCTATGGTCATAAGAACCATTGGATTAAACATTCCACCAACTGCCATTTCACCTTTTTCTTTAGTTAGGCTAGTCACAATCCCATATTTTGGCGCAGTTAGGCGGGTTTTTGAAAGCTCGTCTTCTGCTCTTAACAGATTGGCGTTTGCCTGTTCAGATTGACTCAATGCAATTTCGTAACTTGTTTCAATCTGTTCTAGATCCTGTTTAGAAATAAGTTTTTGCGAAAACAGCGCTTTTGTTCGTTCTAATTGAGATTCAATTTTACGCAAATTAGCTGAAGCAGACTTTACCTGAGAAAGAGCTTGATTGTAGACGGGCCTGTATTGTTTTTCATCAATACTTATAAGGTGCTGACCTGACTTTACTGTGTCTCCTTCGTTTACCGTTATTTCAGTAATCCAACCTGTTATAGTGGAAGTTATTTGAACTTCTTCTTCGGGCTGAATTTTCCCACTGGCATTAACCTTATGAATAATGGTTCTTCTCTTTACTGTTTCTGCTTCAACATATGGGTCATTATCAGCAGTTAATTTTGAAATAATAATATATATAATTATTCCCAAAATAATTATTGTTGGTATCAATATCTTTTTGTTTTTGAAGTTTTTCAACATACTAATCATTCCCTAATTGATATTTTAAATCGAGCAAGCCCAGGATTGCTTCTAAATTTGTTTCATTAATTCTCGCCTCATGTACTGTATTTATCAGTGTTGATTTAGAACGGATCAAAGAAACCTGAGCATCTAAAACTTCTAAAATTGTAGCAGAACCAAGACCGTACCTTTCTTGGACCAACCTTAAATCTTCTTCAGCGGACATAACGACACTTTGATTAATCGGTATAATCTCAGCATAGTTCTCTAAAGACCTTCTTAGCAACTCAACTTGAACTCTTTGGTCATTTAAAAATGTAAGGTATTGGCTTTCTGATTGCTTTTTTATCAATACTGACTGTTCCTGATTATTTGATAATTGACCTCCAGAATACAAGGGCAGAGCAAAAGAAAAATTTATCCCAATATTCCAGTCGTTATTTAAAGCTTCAAACAATTGTTTATTATTATTACCGTATGCAGAATAGCTTACCGAACCATTTAAAGAAGGCAGCCTTAGACCTTTGGCTAGTTCTATTTGCAATTGATTTAAATTAATTCTTCTACTCTGAATTAAAATAATAGGATTTTTTTCTTTTAACATCTTTAGAGCCTCTGCGCTAGTTGGAACGCTTATACTTTCCCAATTATCTGCTCCAGCAACAATCGATTGACCAAAATCCCGCATTCCCATCTCGTTAAATAATTGCCTTCGAGTATTTTCTAAAGTTGTTGCTCTGTTTAGAACATCTACTTTTGCTTGTCCTTTGGCTACATTCGCTTTTAACAAATCAGTTCTTTTTACCGCTCCTACATCAAACTGTTTTTGCACAAGTTCTACTTGCTGTTTTGAAAGATTTAAGTTTTTTTCTGCTACATCAAAAAGTTGCTGTGCTTGAAGTAAACCATAATAAGAATTAGAGACTTTTTGGATAACCTCTATCTTAGTTTTACGCAGGTTTAGTTCTGCTATTGATAAATTTAATTTTGCTTGTTTTAACCTGTTTTTAGATTGACCACCATTGTATATTTTTTGGCTGAGATTTAAACCTGCAGACGATGTAGAAGATGAGTTTATAGTTGAGGAAGTTGTATCATATATGCCTGATAGGGCATCTTCAAAATTAAAATTAGATGTGGTTTGCTCTGAAAATTTATTTTGGATATTATTATAAGTAAAACTAAGCGAGGGCAGAAAGTCACCCCTAGAAACTAATACACTTTTCTTTGCTGACTCTAAGTCATATTTAGAAGACTGTATAGTTTTTTTATTTTCAAGGGCAATTGCTATACACTCAGAAAGATTATAGTTAAACTGTCCTGGTAGTTTATTTGTTACAAAAAAAACGATCCAAACAATAAAAAAGATATACTTCATATGAGAGAGTGAAAATATAATGACTATGTAAAATTTGATTTGATCTTATTTAAAAGATTCTTTGCAGATTCATAGTTGTTATCGATTTTACCATCTAAAATTGCATCTTCTATAGACTTTTTTATATGCCCAACCATGGGGCCCTCCTTAATCCCGCAAATATTCATTATCTCTTTTCCTTTGATTGGTGATTGAAAAGCTTTGAGAGTGTCTTTTTCCATTACATTTTTCATTTTTTTTTCCACAAGCTCAAAATTAGAAAGATATTTTTTTACCCTTTTAGGGTTTTTTGTAGTTATATCTGCCCTGCAAAGTAACATCAGATCATATAAATCATCTTCCGCAGCAACCATCAAGCGCCTAACTGCTGAATCTGTCACCTCAGATTTTACTAATGCAATCGGGCGTAAATGTAAACGAGTCATTTTTTTTAAATAGGCAGATAGTTTATTAGATAATCTCATTCTATTTGCTACTTTATTTATCATTTTTTCGCCAACTACATCATGACCGTGAAAGGTATATCCTTTTTTTTCATCAATCCTCCTAGTATTTGGCTTAGCAATATCATGAACTAGTGCAGCAAAACGAAGCTCCATTTTTTCTGATAGTTTAGCTGAATTATCTACTACCTGAAGTGTATGCGCAAAAATATCTTTATGATGCCACTCTGTACTTTGATTCATACCATGCATAGTATGAATCTCTGGAAAAACAATTTCCATCAGCCCAGTATTTTGAAGAATTTTTAACCCTATGGAGGGCTTGGATGTGCTTAAAATTTTTATAAATTCTTCTGTGATTCTTTCGGCCGAAACAATTTCGATTCTTTTTGATTGTCTTTTCATAGAATGTAAACAGTCCTTTTCAATCCTAAAACCAAGTTTTGATGCAAAATACGCAGCTCTCATCATACGCAGTGGATCATCAGAAAATGTTTCATCTGGATCTAAAGGTGTCCTTAAACATTTATTCTTTAAATCTTCAATACCTTTAAAAGGATCGTATAGCTTCCCAAAGTCTTTTGAATATATATCCATTGCCATAGCATTTATTGTAAAGTCTCTTC
>CAYFIF010000059.1:0-9638 GCA_964343085.1 uncultured bacterium
TAGTGCTCGACCCATCCAGATATCGTGGTCTTCCCTTCTTGGGAATACGTTTTCAAGATCAGTCAAGTTAATTTCTTACCAGAGCACTAACTGGAGTAAATCAATCATCCACTTTATAGAGTCAATTCCGTGGACTGTATTCCAATCTGGATTGAAATTTTCGTATTCAGTATTCCAGCCACTTGTATTTTCACTTAGATTAGTCACAAGTGTTGAGTCATCATACAACTAGTTCTGATCTGTCCAAAGTGTAATAGCTCCGCTTGTTGGTGGAAATTCGTAGGGTAGCATGATCTCGTTTAAAAGGTCAGTATTAATTTCTCTAAGAAGAGCTGAACAATTTTCAAAGTTACCTTTATTAAACTGGGCAACAGCATAGACCAATCTAACATCATGGGTATTAATCTGAGTGTCGTAATCAAGGGAAGAAAATAATTTTTCTTTCAGCGACCAGCGCCAGTTTCCATCCCCCTTTAAATTCTGGATAGATTGTTCTTCAAACTCAAATTCTTGGCATATTGCTATAGTAAGATTATCATCTCCAATCGCGTTACCTGCAAAAGCAAGCCCACCTAGGATATCAATCTTTAAATTTTCATGATTTGGGAAACGGACATCATCATATGTAAGGTCCTTCCCATCATCAAAATATTCATATGCTGAATCTGCATATCCGAGCTTTCCATTTGACCATCCCATCCCACAATATCCATCCATGTAGGTGGGATCTTTATCAACAGCCTGCTTAAACCAATCCCTTGCACCTATATAATCCCCATCAGAGAATAAAATCCAGCCATAGTCAGCTAGTTCCTCATCTGTAGGTACATAATCCTGCCTACAATTGGACACAATAAATGCCAAGCAAATAGTTAAAGGTAATCTTAAGCGGTATATCATTTTCATCATTTTAGTAACATCATTTTTGAATTCTTAATTATTCCGGAGCTTGTTGATAGACGAATAAAATAAATACCAGTCGGCATATCCTGTCCTATTTCATTTTGGCCATTCCACTGAACAACAAACTGACCAATTTGGTCTCTATTTTTTACTAGGGTACGCACAAATTGCCCCATAACATTATATACCTCAATAGTTACATTTTGTTCTAAACCATCAAGGAGACCAATATCATATTTTATATTCGTTATTGGATTAAAAGGATTAGGATAGTTTTGGTGTATACCTGTCAATTCTGGCACTATAATTGTCTTTTGACCTAGGCGATAGTATCCTGCAAATTGAGAATATGTAATCACCTGACCTTCAGTACTGATTGAGGGTAATTCTATCCAGACTGTACCATTTTTTCTAGTATAAAGAGCACGATCCATATTCTCAGTATTAATAGAAATCCTAACAGGCTTTTGGAAGATAAAAGACTCATGGCCAACTAAATAAGACGCCTCTACATCCAACCTTTTGTTAAAAAGGGTCGAATCTGTTATTAGCAATGGTTTTTCTGAGATAACGCTACCGGGATCTCCGCTAACTGTAAACTGGCCATCGCTGCTTATACCAATCCACCTAGAAGCAGGACTGGCTGGAGCTAAAGTAAAAGAATTGGCCCATATTGTTTGACCTACTTTTGCCTGAGCAATAATTTCCATGGAATAGCTCTTTGGTATAGCAAAATTAAAATTAGTTGACCAAACATACGGTGCAATATTATCAAGAGGAAGTGACTCACTTTGAATTTCAAGAGAAATATCTGTTGTCTTCTCTGCAGTATCTATAATAAATATATCAAGATAATTAGCGAACGCATTATTGTGTATTATTGACACCGAAGGAACAGGCCTCTGCACATGCTTTATGTCCAATAGAAATGAAGTATCATTAACAGCGTTGGAGCTGTCTGTAACTGTGAACTTAATTTGGGCATCCTCAGACCACAAACTTTGCGGTTTAACAAACACACCTGATATTCCATTTTCTTTGGGAAAGTTTGAGCTCATTAGCTCAAAATTATTAAAAATACTATCCGGTAATACTGTAATCTTACTAGGATTGGTTATCGCACTGATTTTGATAATTAATGAGTCATCATCTACATCGCTGAACAAAGATTCAATGGGCAAAAATAAAGAATCATTTTCCCATATAGTTGTATCAGGTATAAAACTAACTACAGGAGAATCGTTAACATCCTTTACGACCAGACGAACACTGTCGATGTAATACTTTTCAGAGTTTACATCAAAAGGAACATATGGGTCGGTTACCTTAAACCAAAGCAAATCCTCACCAAAATAATTTGAATCACTATCAAATTTTGCGATAACAACATTATTATTTAAAGTATCGAGGACAACGCTTATTGAACTGTTATTTGTTGTCTGGTTAGTGACTTCTATAGCTTTTGGTCGATTTCCAAAGTCTAGACTATTTGCGCTTAGATAAACGACTGATTTACTAGTAAACCTATTATTATTCCCAATCAAGTTTTTGGGAGCCGGAGGTCCGAAAATTTGGTTTGAATTTGGCAATAGATTTGTTTTATCAAAAGAAAACTCCCACTTCATTTCTGTGAAAATATCATTGTCAACATCTGTAACATAGTCTGTGAGCCTTAGAGTGTCTCCCTGATCGTCTTCCTCCCACTGGACAACTAGAATACTATCTGGATTTGCATCAAATCCAATTTCATCCACAAAAGTAATTACAGGACCATCATTTACAGCAATGACCTCTAGGGGAAAGTATACAGTATGGCTCAGTTGTGATAAATCTTCAGCCACAACTTTTACACTATAGGTACCCACATCAGACTGCTTTGGATCCCAAGAAAGTACACTATCAGCAATATCAATTAGATGATCCGTGTAAGGAACAGTTGGCGGATCAAGGCCAATATTATCTGCATCCTTATAAGCTTGTACCGAGTATGCTATCGAATCACTCTGGAAAGTAGAAAAATCCAAATCAGTTATACTAATAATTTGAAAATCAGAGTAAACCGTATCTTCATACATCGTAGCTGATGGAATCGTAGATATTTCTGGCGCAGAATTATACTTTTTAAAATAACCATTACCGTCTCTTGTTTGGGTACAGCTAACAGTATCAGACTGGTTGCCCGCTAAATCCTCTCCATAAAGCTGGAATTCATAACTGTTATTATGAAATAATGTGTCAACATTTGAGGCATTAAATAATAAATCTATGGTTCTAGTTGGATCATCAACTGCAACCTCTGCCCACTTATCCCATAGAACAGTGTCACCTACTTGTGCAACCATATATCCTTTCATATCAGTTTCACCTTCGACTGGATGATGCACAACCCGAAAAAGGTATTTCCAAAAACCAGAGCCTCCACCCTCAGTATTATCTGTAAAACTAGCCCAACGAACCGAAATTTTATCAGTAGAATATATTTGATCAACTCCAAATATATTACCTCCTAGAGACCACTCTTCTGGTACATTCATCGGATCATTGTCAAAGAAAAAACTGTAGATATCACCTAAGCCAAGTGTATCACCCATGGTAGTGTTACCATGCACATCAGTCTGATAGGCTAAAATCATTAGCTCGTCGCCTAGAACAAGTTGACTCTGGAGAACAGAATTTAAGGCTGCAGAGTTAATGTTAAATACTTTCCAACCGAAATCGCTTGTAGGGTCTAATAAATATATCCCACCTACGCTAACCTCATCGTAGTACTCATCACTGCTAAACTCACCGTCACCGTTTTCATCTAAACCTAGTTGACTGCCCATCCTCTTTACCTTAAACTCAACTTTACCACCTCTCATAGTGGTGTCACTTTGATCACCCTCAAAAGGCGGTAAATAAATATCCGTATAGACATGGGTAAAAATATTATTATACCAAGTCTTTTCAGGGTCATTGTCGAGGTCACTATAAAAGTCTTGGACTAAAGCATCATAAGTAGTAAAGAGTGAAGGATCTACATTTGCAAAAAGTGTCGGCTTTATTTGAAAAGCAGCGGGGTCTTTATTATCCACTCTAAATAAACTGTCAGATTGATTTTCATAACCAACAACATCATTGTCCGCCCGATCCTTAGCAATTAGACTCACAGAAAGGAGACCATCATTAACCAAACCAGTATCTAAAAGTACTCTAAAAAACAGCCTGTCTCTATTTGCATTTGTCGTATAATCGGTAATCATTTTGATACTGCTCAAAGTATCGTTTTTATCAGCTCCATAATGTAATCTTAGCTTGGGCATGTCACTGTTAAAAAGAATAGAATCCGTTAGGGTAGCCGTTATCTTTAATGAGTCTCCACCTTTTCCAACATTAGTTAACTGAACTGTATTGCTCGGATATATAACCTCTATCAAAGGCTGGGTAATATTTTCATATGAAAGCCCAACAATCAGATCAGTATTATCTAGATAAAGACTATCCTCTTGCCCATCATTGTCTGCATCAGACTCTGTTAAGACCTCCAAAAGATTACTAGCTAAATCTTCTGCCACAATCGATGGAATAACTCTACCTTCTTTTTCAATTCCTTCTGGCATTATAGCATCATAGGTCCATATCATACTATCAGAATTAGAAACAATTTCCATACTATTTGTCAACTCAACATTATCAGCAAATTTAAGAGTCAAGGATGGCGAAGACTTCATCGCTTCGCTAAATGTCGCAGTAACAACCACTGTGTCTCCATCAGTAGCAAAATACCTGCTGTATGAAATCACAGTTGTTGGTTTAGTTATATCATAGGTTACATTTTTTACAGTATCTCTGCCTGTATTTCCTGCAATATCAACACCAGAAAAAATGATATTGTAGATTGCACCATCATCAAGCGGAGGGTCGATAGGATTCTGCAACGCAGCAGGATCAGTTAATCCTAAATTGGTAAGCTCAGTCCCTTGGAGGTCCACAGATATATCTTCAATATTATCGGCTCCCTGGTTATCAAAAGTAACAACTCCAGATGCTAATTCTTCACTAAGATTCCATTGAAACTCTAATAAGGCAGCCTCATTGATATATGCATTATCTGAAGGCTTAATTAAATCACTATTATACTCAAAAGTCGGCTCGATTATATCAAGCCTAATTTGATTTGCTATTACATTCTGCCTAACCTCATTCCCTGCTTTGTCCGTACCCTGTAGAGTCACAACCATGTACTCCCCAGCAGGGTCTACAATATTTAAATTTTTTAATCCATCAACCAAATCAAGAGTATAGCTGAATGACTGGTCAGGCTTACCTTCGCTATCACCAGGATATATCGTTGTCGGATTTAAGTCACCCTTTACCTGATAGACTGATCCAACATCCCCCGGAAAATCAACCACTACAAATGGTTTAATATCTGGATAATAAGTATCTAACAAATGATCGTTTAGGTTTTCATTAACAGTCATTGGCTCACTAAAAAGGAAATCAAATATTAATCTACCATCACCTATCCAGATTAATGAATCTGCATCATCAAGGGTATACTCTGATAGTCTTGGATTTTCTAAATCATAAATCATTTTCAGAGTATCACCCTGCCTCTCATTTCCTGCTGAATCTATCGTTGTCGCAATATAGGAGACTGAATTAGAATCGTTAAGAAGATATTGATCTGAAAATTCGAAAATGATAATACCATTATCAGGAATTAGAGTAGAACCCGTTTCAGTAAATCCGGATATTCTTTCAATTAACTCACCATCATAGATTCCATTCCAATTTAAGTCAGTGTAAGCCTCTCCTGTATTCCATGCACCAGAGTTATCAGTATCAACCCATGGTTCAGCATGGGTAATTTTATCTACCACACCTCTCTGATTGACGCTGGATACTCCGTAATTAATTTTAAATTTTGTATCAGACTCATTCGTTAGGTTATCAGTTGAATCTTCGCCAGTGTCTGACAAAAATTTTGGGCTCAGAGTATTTAAAAGATCAGGCCTAGTTGGAACTGTACTCGGTACTATGTTATCAAAGACAACATTCTGTTCTGGACTTGAAAGACTATAATTACCAGCATCATCGATAAGATAATAGTAGACAGCATACTTGCCTGCAGATGGAACACCACCACCCCCAACTGCAACGGTTGCAGATGATTGCTGAGCCATTCTGGTTTGAGCAACACTTAATTCAGCTGAAACAGGATCAACACCGCGAATCATTAGGCTTATAGAATCTAAATTTGTTGTAAGTCCATCTAGAAAAAAACTAGGTGACATATTGCTTGTGTTTGGTGGATCACAAATAGCATAAATACATGTATTATCGTCTACAACAATAAGAGGTTTTTGGAATGTAACACTGTTTGGAGCCTCTGTGTCTAAAATAAAATCACGAGCATTAGATGCTAGAGAAATGTTACCTGCGTCATCTTCCATTTTTATTGTAGCTGAATAACTAATCAAAGCTCCTCCAGCAATACTGTCAGAGCTAAAAGTAACATTCCCGCTGGCGCTCACTTCTGCACTTGCTAATTTTTTTTCATCATCACTAATAAATAGATATACTGAGTCACCTGCTGTTAAACCAGTGATTGTAAACTGCGGGGTAAGATCCTTTGTTAAATAATCATCATCTGATTTCCCAGTGTCTGATATGTCATCCAAATCAATAGCTACACCTGAGGCATCACTAGGTGTCGTATCAATTGTAATTGTAAGGTTATCATCCGTAGGGCTACTATTGTTGCCCATATAATCTCTTGCAACCGCATAAATAACATATGTACTATCGGCTAACGAAAGATCTGATAATGAAAAATTAAAAGCGCTTGGGTTGGATACTGGATTATCAGGAGTTCCCACGCCACCAACAACTGTAACCTGTTTTTCACCAATTAAAACAGGGTTCCCCTCATTATTTGTGTAAAATAATCGGACATAATCTGTCTCTCTGGTACCATTAATATTAAATGTTAAAATTGTTGATGATTTGGTCAAGTTATCGCCATCTGAAATACCTGTGTCTGTTGTTAAATCTAGATCTAAATTGGTTAGTTTTGTCGGTTCAACTATGTCTATGTAAATATATTCCGCAGAGGTTTTATTTGTCTCATTTCCTGCAGAATCTGTAAGAGTGAACTTTATGGCATACCATCCCTGACTTAAATCATCATCCAGATCCATTGACTGATCAACCCAACCAGTCATTACTTTTTCGGTAGTTGTAACCGTTCCATCGCCTGTTGTTGCCTCATCTTTTGCAGATACCGACCAATAGTATAGCTTAATAAAAGCATTCTCCAAAGGAGGCAAATATGCCTGTTTCATACTAAAAGTAAGATTCTGTGTAACATTTGTAAAGTTATCCGTTTGGGAATAACCGCTATCATCAGCTTCGTTATCATTTAAATCTGTTATTGCGTCGCTCGAGATTGCTGGTGATGTTACATCAAGAACAAAATTCCCTCCTTGGTGAGTTGTAGCATCAGATAAGTTCCCAGCATCATCTTTTTGCTTAACAGTTACTGTATATGTAGCATCTGAATTATCTAGGATGTCTGGAGTAAATATAGTTGATCCCGCGTCAGTGACCTCAGCAGTATCTCTAACTACCCCATTAAGATATAAATATGCCTCATCTCCAACTGTTAAACCAGCAACATTAAATCTGGGAGTCCTGTTACTGGTCAAATTATCAGTGCTCAATTTACCACTATCGTCATCATCAACAAGATCAATAGTGACTCCAACTACCGTGCTCGGAGTTGTATCTATGGTTACATCCAATGTCGATGCGGTTGCATTACTAAGATTCCCAAAACCATCTTTGGATATCAAAAACAATTGGTAGGTACTATCGCTCAAACTTAATCCACTGAGAGTAAAACTAAATGATCCCGAATAGTTTTTTGGATCATCTAATCTACTACTATTTATAGTATTTGGGACTAAGACCTCCGTACCCACTTGAATCGTATCTCCGTTAGCATCTTTGTAATAAACAGATAAGAAATCAGTTTCCCGAACGTCATCAATAGTAAATGTGAGTGAAGTATTCGAATTGGTTAAGTTATCTGTTGTTGAGACACCAGTGTCTGTGCTTGGATCTAGATTTAGATTTGAAGGCCTACCTGGACCCGCAATATCAATAAATACGAGTTCTTTATTGGAAGTATCCGACTCGTTACCTGCAACATCAGTAATAGTAAACCGAACCGCATTCCAGCCTTGTCCAAGAGGCGCCTCTAAAGTTTGCTGCTGGTTAGTATTAAGAGAATTCATTCTTTGCGTGCTTGTTGAAACCCCAGGTGCATTAAGAAGCTTGATATTAGTTGTATCCCAGGCATTGGTAATTAGCTTCATGAAACCTCGTTGATCTGGTGGTAAATACTGCTTTTCAATCTCAAAAGTAAGATCTGTAGTAACATTCGTATAATTATCAGAATCATCAAAGCCAGAATCATCCGCAGAAACCAGATTTGTTTTTGCACCCGCCTGATGCACAAAGGGATCCCCATCATACACTACCGTAATGCTGGCATCACCGGTAGGAGCTACCGATAAATTCCCAGCCGGATCTCTTAAGTAAACATCAAATGTATGAGCCTGCCCATTTACATTATTACTTGTCACAGCCTCGTACATTTCAACTACGTCATCATTGAAACCAAAACTGGTTATGCCATTTCCAACAACCTTTGCATATTCACGACATGGGACACCAGCGTCTGACACGCAGTTAGTATTATTCCCTAGATCGCCATCAACTACAATTATAACACTGTCCCCTGATCCAGAAGTTAAACCGGATATTTCAAAACGAGGTTTTGAAATATTAGTCGTGTCATCAGTAGAGCTATGTCCAGAATCATAATCAGCTTTGAGATCAATAATAATCCCGGCAGTACTAGGAGCCTGAGTATCGTATATAACTGTAGAGCTATTTGTAATTGATGAATTTGTAACATTTTGCAAAGCATTCCCGGCTAAATCTTTTATCGTTACTTTAAAATCAATAGGTCCCTCTAGATCAGCTTGCTGCATTGTATAGGTCGCAGTGTATGTATTACTTGCTGTCTGAGGCGTTATCGTATTGTAATCTGTATAATCAGTTGAACTAGTTTTAAATTGTATTACAGGTGGATATTCTAGTACTTCATTGTTATCGGCCTTAACAACTATGCTAACCTGATTTCCTGCAATTGCATAACTATTTGCAGTTTTGGGATGGTTCTCATCATAATTATCATCCCAAATATTATTTGAAGAAATCATTAAACAAGTATCACAATCCATCGTTGGTAATGTTTCATCAAAAATAACAAAACTATCATCCGTTGTCTCCGTTGCCTCGGTACCTGCATTTCCAGCTAGGTCTGAATACTGTACGGAAATAGTAGAAGCTACACCGGTCTCATTATCATTAGCCGATAAAAAGGTGTAACTACCCACCCAGGTAATCCCTCCATCATCCGAATTAGCAACAGTCGCAGCTTTTGAGGCTATTGACATCGTTGGTTTTGAGGTAACCTCATTAAACTTTACTTGAACCTTAACCTCATCTCCACTTTTTGCATGTGAACTACTAGTTCCAGCATCGGTCCATATTTTCAAGGCTGCTGCTTCTGAAGCTACCTGAGGTGCTGTCCTATCAAAAACAACATTGGTAACAACATCAGCATGAGTAACCGGAGTAGCAGAATTACCCGCCAAATCCTTAACATCGATTTGAAA
>CAYFIF010000060.1:0-9627 GCA_964343085.1 uncultured bacterium
GCCGTTAATGTCTCCGTATCTATTGTTGTAGCTGAACCTGTTATACCTGCATTCGGCGAATCCCAGGATAGAGTACCGCTCCCATCAGTTTTTAGCACTTGGCCATTATCTCCATCAGATGAAGGTAAATTAAGAACAATATTCTCTAATCCGATTGCATCCACATGAAGAACACTGTCAACAAATATATTTCTAAACTGTTTAGAACTACTTCCCAGATCAATATCATTATTATTATCTGGTAAAACTGCACCATCAATAAAATTTATCTGTTCGGTATTTTCTATATAAATTTTTAAGCTATCATCACCAGAATTGGATATTGACTCTCCATTACCAAATTCGATTATATTACCACTAACTGATAAATTGCCACTTAGTTGTGTAGTTAGTGCATTCAGTGATAATATTCCATCAATATTATTTGTAATAGATTCGCTATTTCTAAATCGTATTGTATCTGCATTAATTCTTGAAATTCCTGTCACAATGCCTTCATCAATATTTACTGTACCATCTAAGACTATAGTAGATCCTGGAGCTGGACTAATATTTATTGATCCGGAAGAGGTACTTATAGAAACCGTGCTATCTCCTTGGATTATATCATCTGCCAATATTGAATCAGCAACACCAATATCACCCCAGGAAAGACTACCTGCTCCATCTGTTTTTAATATTTGTCCATTGGTTCCATCTCTTTCTGGTAATACAATAGGTGTACTACCAAAACCAATAGCATCTATAAATGCAACACTATCAATATGCAGATTTTTAAATTGCATATTTCTTTGCCCTATATCTATACTATTATCTAATTGAGGAACGATCGAGCTACTAGTAAAACTAACCTTATTTTGACCTCCAATAGATATAGATAATGTATCATTATCTGAATTAGATATTGAAGCGACATTTCCAAAAGTTACTTTATCACCATTAAGACTAAGATCACCGGAAATTTGAGAAATTTCAGCATTCAGCACTATGGTTCCATCAATATCATTGGTGATCATTTCATTATTTTCTAAGCGAATAGTATCTGATTTTATTATTTTGGCTCCATCAAGAAATCCATTAGTAACCGTAATTAATCCATCTAGTATAATAGGAGAACCTTCTGCTGGATCAATGTTAATGGTACCGCTTGAGGTATTAATCCTTACAGTATTATCTCCAGGACTAATATTATCTGCGGATACACTACCTGCAATTACATTAGTAAGAGCAGAACCATCAATCTCAGGTAAATTACCGACTGTGTCTAATTGAACTATCTGGCCAGGGCCTGTACCTACATCGACAGCAATTTGCACCAAGCCACTATCTCCTCCACCTAAAATACCAGGGCCCGGATCTATACCAGTTACATCTCCTAATAATACATGCGACCATTCACCTCTACTTTCACCATCTGACGTCCAAACCTGACCATCTAATCCCTCTGAATCAATTAAATATTCACCATACTCTATTTTTTCTTTGGAAAGAGTTCCATCAGATAAATCATCTAAGTCTTCATCCCTAGGTTGAAAAAAAGCCAAAGTATCTAGATTGAGATTATCTAAATCCGGTAAATTATTTAAATCATTATAGTCACCAGAGAAAGCAATAGAATCAAGATCTGAGATTAAAACATACTTAGAAAGGGTATCAAGCGTTAGATTAGATAAATCTGGTAAATTTCTTAAATCATTATAGTTACCAGTAAATGATACTGAGTCGAGATTCTCTTTCAATGGATAAAAGGCCAAAGTATCAAGGCCAATAAAGCTAGATAAATCGGGCTTTCCATCGAGCTCAGAATAATCACCACCCTGTGCATATCTAGCGGTATCTGATAATATAGAATAAAATACTGATGTCAATTCTTGCCTTGGAGATAAAACAGATCCAGAAATTTCAATTTCCAAAAATGCCTCTGAAGGTATTGAAACTAAAGGGCTATTTTTTCCAAGTGTTACACTAATTATACCATCATTTATATCTATCTCTTGATTTTCATCCCAAAGAGAATTTCCTCCTTCACTAACGTCAAATATTCTAAAAATAATATTATATTTACCATCTTTTACTAATCCACCGTTAGTTTTAGTCAATAATCCTTGATAAGATAAACTTCTAGGCATATTAAATGAACCCTGATTATGATTTATTTGACTCTTTAATTTTGATTGTAGATTAGTTAAGGGTTCGGTGTCTTTTTGAGCAACGGTTATACCAAAAAGAAAAAAGAAAATACAGTTTAGTTTTTTCATAAAAACCTCTTTTTTTTAAATATAATTTTCTACTAAATGATTCTCACTTTAAGTATCAAAAGGCCATGGAGGTGGAAAAATATCGGAATCACCTATCTGACCATCATCAGATGAATATAATTGGTTTATTAATATTATTAGCACCAAACAGCTAACCTTGTTGTTAAGGAGAAATCCTTTCGTCAAAGAAATGAGATTCCAAATCCTCTCACGAAATAATATTTTTTCTTTTGGAATTAAATGGCTCAATATATTATTCACACCATCTCTTAAATTAGGCTCGAGTCCATAGATACCATCTTTTGAAAGTGTGTAGAATGGAGATAAAATAACAGTGTCTTTCCGCCAGAATGTATTTTCTTTAAGAAAAATTCTATGAATATAGTGCTCAAGATCATTTGTAATATATACCCTTGGGTTAGGCCCTCCAGACACTCTCATAGCAGTAATATTATTAATCCTTGATTCCGAACCTTTAAGCGTGGTTATAACCCCATTTGTATCTACCCTTCTAATAAGTCCAAAGCGCTTATCTGAGATATAGAGTCTGTTTTGATCATCAAAATCAATCGCATTCGGATATCCCAGATATGAATCTGTCGCTAATACATTATTCCGAACTATAGGTTCTCCATTTTTTAATCCTGCAACCCTTATTAAAGTAGTATCATTTTCAACCCTGAAAACTTGTCTTAAATCTGAACTAACTACAAAAATTTGGCTATTTTTGTTAATTGCAATATCTGTAGCACTTGGTAAAATTTCAGGTTTTAATAATACTTTTACTTTATTAGGTAACTTTATATTAATTATTGATCCATTATTGCTATTGAGAATATTAACGTCATTTTCATACCCTGCAACTATTGAAGTTGGGCGAAATTTTCCCTCATTATAAAATAAAAAGTTAGAACTAGAATAAAACTCACTTACTATTCCGTTTTTATTTATTGATAAAACTCTTTGATTATCTTTATCAGATACATAAGTATTTTCCTTTGAATCAATATCAACTCCGGATGGATACTTTAATCTTTGACCTAAATGTTTTCCCTCTAAAATAATATTAGCTTGTTGTTTAGGATTTATAGAGTAAACCTTTTGTTTATTGCCTGAGGAAATAATTAGATCATTAATATTCTTTACAGCTAAATATGAGGGGTAACGGACATTTATTTTTGCTTCTTCATCCAAAGTTAGATTTGCAATATCCCAAAAATATGAACTATTAATTTGCTCTCTTGTCTTAATTGAATAATAATATAATTCCAGCTCATAATAATCATTTATGCTCCAAGAAATAATATAACTTGCACCCTCCATATTAGCATTCTCGATAGCACAGGAGTCAGTATTACAATAAAAATTATAGTAAAATACCGTATCAACTAGAACTTCATAGGAAAGCGTATCAGTAGTAATAGTAGTATCCATGATTGTTAAAACTGTATCTATTTCTTTTTTATTTTTATCTATAATAGTGTTGTCACGCTGAGTATAAAGCGTATCTGATATAAACTTTTGTTTTGTAATCATTTCCTGTGTACTTATTGAATCAGGAATAAATCGATTTGGATCTAAAATATTAAAAATCCCGATCTCCATAACTTGGTCATATATAATTTTATTGATTATATCTATCTGCATCCGATTAAGATCTCTTGTACTGACAGGTTGGATAGAAATAAGATCTTCTTCCTTTTTTATTTCAGATTTTTTTCTAGTCACTTTTTTTTCATTTGTTTTTATAATTGACGAAGATTGATTGTTGAGTGAAACATTATACCTATAGGTGACTGGAGAATCCAACATTTCGATATATAAAGTATCTCGATCAATAAAACCAAGAGGATCTTTAACTTGTAAAATAATTGGGTACTTTTTACCAATACCCTTATCTGGTAGTTCTAATTCAATATATTTAGTTCTAGTTGATATACTTCTCCAGCTTCTATCACTGTTAGCTGAATCTACTAATGTGCTATCTTGCTCATATAATGAAATTGAATCTGTTGGACTATAGGTATAATCATCGAAACGAACAAAGTCTGGTGGAAAAATCCATGTATATCGCAAAAGCTCACCCCTTGAATGCGCAGATCGGGCAGCATTTAGTAGAATCGTACTATTTGGATAGGCCTTAATATCCGGACCGGCATTTGCATATACCCTTCTACTAAATTCATCATAAATAATTTCAGTTTGGGCTTTAATAGATAAAATAGAACTACTAAAAATAATTATTAAAAATATTTTTTTAATTAGTTTCATTAAAAATTAAAGAAGCTGCCCCTAATATGCCTGCATTCCCATCAGAAAGACCTGATAACAATAGTTTAATTTTATCGCGTTGAAAAGGGATTAAATCATGATTAAAATATTTTTTGGTAGGGATTAGAATTCGATCTCCTGCATATGAAATACCTCCATAGAAAATGAAAGCCTCAGGTTCGAGTAGTGTAGCAACTTGAGAAAGACCATATCCTAATTTTTCGGCCGTGTAATCATATATCTTAATAGCAACAGGGTCACCATTATCATATGCTTTATCGATCTGTCGACCACTAACATTACCATTTATTCCTTTTAGACTTGCATTATATAAAAGCTCATTTAAAAGCTGATTATCAGGTTGCGAATTTTTAAATTTTTTAACGGTTTCAGTAATTCCTTTAGCAGAAACATACATTTCTAGACAACCTAACTTTCCGCAATTACACTTGCGACCTTTTGGATTAATACTAATATGACCCATCTCACCACCAAACCCACGATTTCCATAAACTAAACGATTGTTTACAAAAATACCGCTTCCTAAACCCGTTCCTAAAGTAATTAAAACAAAATTTTTAATTTTACTAGCAACACCAAACTTTTTTTCCCCAAGTGCGGCTGAATTAGCATCATTTGTAAGTATGATTTTTAAATCTGTATAATTTTTAAAAATTGAAGGAACGTGGATTGTAGGCCAATTTAAATTAGGAGGACTAATTATTTCGCCTGAAAAATGATTACCATTTGGAGCTCCAATACCAATTCCTAGCAATTCGAAATCTGAAAAGTCCTTGGTTAAATCATTTATTTTTTCATATAATAATTTGAAAAATAATTTAGCTGATTTCTGACTTTTTGTTTTTATTTTGATTTTTTTTAATACTGATCCATTCTCATCTATTGCACCAACAACAGTATTGGTGCCACCAATATCAATTCCAATAGCAATTTTCATAATTAAAATTAATATTTTTAAAAGAAGGATTCAGGAAAAAGGACTTTTTAAATCAAATTATTTTAATTCTGATCCTTGGCGTATTTCAATATCAACAATTGGTGGATAATTCGGTTCATTAGCAATTTCTACAGTTTTAATAATAGTTGTTCCAGCACCATACTCATCAGAAACAGTTAATTCGAAAGAATATAAACCAGGAGCTCCCTCAAAACTAACTTTTGAAGAATTATTATTTGGTAAAAATTCAATAGGCGGGCCCTCTTTCTGAACCCATTTGAATGATACTTTATCACCTAAGTCTGGATCATAAGATTTTGATGCATCTAATATCATTGGATATGTATTTGTCTCAGGTCTATTATCATGCTCAACCATGACTTTAATTTTGTTACGTTCTATTTCTGCCATCCTTTCGAGTTCTGTTCTATTTTGAGATAATGGATCATAATTTTTGTTAATATTGATTTCAATATTTTCAGCATATTCTTTTCGAACATATTTTTCATACTCTCTCCATCCGAAAAATGACGCTAGTATAAATAAAATTGTACTTAAGTTGTAAACTTTATTCATTTTTTATCTTAAATCAAGAATAGTTCTTTTAAGATCTAATCCATATAAAGATGGATTTTGCCCTTTGCTATTTGGGATTCCTTTTACTTCTTTAGGGACTGTTTTATAAACATAATCAGTTATCTCTCCTAATTCTATAACAGCATCGCCATCATCTGCACCACCTGCAAAACCTTTAAGAAGAGAATAAAGAAATAAACTATGCTTTTTTAAAGGGTATGTTTGTGAAGTTTCTCCATTTGAAGAAGCACTTAGAATACAAATTTTTTCATTCAAATCAGAAAAATTCCATTGTGACTGATTTGATTTTTCTGGATTTATATAAGTTATATCAAGAAAAACTGTTATAGATTTAATTGTTGTTATT
The DNA here is from genome assembly GCA_964343085.1 of uncultured bacterium. Classification (GTDB taxonomy): domain Bacteria; phylum Fidelibacterota; class Marinisomatia; order Marinisomatales; family UBA1611; genus CAZLPW01. Next base: position 6,431 of record CAYFIF010000060.1, read on the forward strand.
ACACTTAATAAAGAAATATCCTTTGCAAACTGATCTAATGAATATTTTGTAACATACCTAGAAAAATTTGCATCTTTTGGGATTATATATGGTTGGCCATCAACCCATTCGCCTAGACTTCGAATATAGACTATAATTGAAACTTCATCGATACCAGAATATTTACCAGCATTAACAACTCTCTCTCTTAGAATGCCCTGATAAGGGTCAAAAGTATTTACTAGGTCATTTAAAGATGGCCCTCCTTCCATTTGCCACGGTTTGGAAGGTAGTATCTGAAAATCAGATAACCCAAATGAATTTTGAAAATAATTACGCATTGTGTGACCGTCTCGATTCGCAAATTTAAGGTCTAAATAATTCCCATCTTCGTATTGCTCTGTAGCCATCACAACGGCAATAGTATTGTAATTTTTTCTTCCGAATGGTATATCTATATCAACATCAATATCTTGATTATCTTTTTTTAAATATCCCAAACTATCTTCACCTATTTCATTTAGAACCATATCTTCAGGGTGTTTATAGTGATGTAAAATCTCAAATATGATAGGATTTGATTTTTTAATACCCAAATAATCAGTTAATTGAAAATCTATTGTAAATGATGACTCTTTACTTTGGATAGGAATTTCAACATCAAAATAATCCCCTGGTACAATTCCCGGAGTAGTTATTGGACTAGAAAAATTTGGTGTAGAAAAAGTATTTGAGTCTGGTATCTCTAGTTTAACAAACTCCGTAATCCCTTCACCAATATTTTGTAGCCTTAACGATAAAGTTGCTTCTTCATTTTGGGGAATATATTGAGTATTAAATGAATTAGAAATTGCAAAATCTGAAATTATTATTTCTGGAGGTATAACTGCCTTGGTTTCAAAAGTTGTATTAAACGGTTCATTTAGTTTAAACCCTTCTCTACAATTTAAAATAACTTCAATTGGTACTTCAGATGTTTTAATCGTCAAATACCCTTCAATTTCAAAATCAGCATATTTAATTTTATCAGGAAAAACAGTGTCTATTACAACAGAGTCTTGCATAAAAAAATTTCCTGAATCGCTAGTTGCAGATACCTTCACTATAACATTAAAAGCAGGACTTTGTCCATCATTATGTATCGCAAATCTTAAATCCCCTTTTTCTCTAGCATCAATAGCATTATTACCAGATGGTTCAATTAAAGAAAACTTTTTTATACTGAAATTTGGTGAAGAAAAAACCTTGGCACATTTAACATCAGAAAAAATACTCTTATCACCATCAGCATCAACTGAAGCTATCCTATAACAGAATTCTTTAGAGTATGGTAGATTTTCTATTTTATAATGATTAATGGGAACATTTTTTAAAAAATTCGCTGAATCTTGTTCTGTAATTCCATACACATTATAACCGACAGCACCATTTACTTTATCCCAATTTAAATAAATAGTTTTAATACCACCGTCCGCGATAAAATTATCTGGTGGTTTAACCTCAACCTTTGCGCAATGAATATTTGACGATTCACTCTCTTCACCATATTGATCAACAGACCTGATTAAATAACAAAATTTTTCACCTGGAGGCTTGGTTTCTGAATAAGAGGTACTTTGTTCATTAATTATTAAAGTATCATTCCGATATAAATTATAAGATTTGGCTAAATCCACTTTATTCCAAATTAACACTAACTTAGTTTCATCTTTTACAGATGAAAGTATTGGAGGAGCCACATATTCATGGGTCGTACCTTTAATTTCTATTGATTTTTGACTCTCATTGTCCAACGAATCAATCGCTGTTATAGAATAAATATAATCAGTTTTAAATTCAAGATTAGGATCTTTAAAAGCTATTGTATCAATACCAGCACCAATTCTTTTACCTTCCCGATATACATTATAGTATTCTGCGCCTTTAACATTTGACCAATTAAGAACAAGAGTGTTTTTTGAAACTTTTATCTGAATATCTCTTGGTTTAACAGTAGGAGCACTGCCACAAACAGGAGTAGTCAGTAAACCCCTAAAACCAAAATCATCAATCGCTTGAATACTATAACAAAACTCTTTGCCTGGAAAAACAGTACTTTCAAAACGGTTTAGACTATCCCTTTGTACCTCAATACCGTTTTCAAAAACAATATATTGCTTTGAAAATTTTATATCCTCCCAAGAAATGGAAATAAACTCCGGGGAAGATTCGAATAAGGGAGGATTTAAGTTTAATACCGGATCGTGATCAATAATTGGTCCAGCACCAGAAAAGGAAAAAACTAAATATGATTTTTTTTGTACTGGAAGAGTTATATTAATATTGATAGATTTGTTTTTCTTTTTTGAACCTGGATTGAGTTTCACTCTTTCTATAATTTGCTTATATGAAACACCGCCATTTTTTTCAAATATTTCTTGTTGATATTTAATTATTAAATAATAATAATCAGGTTCAATATCCTTGATCTTAAATACACCTTTTCTATCTGTTTCCTCTTCCGCTAAAACTACACCTCTAAGATTTTTCAATATAATTTCTGCTTTTTTTATTGGAGAATTTGTGGTGTCCATAATCATACCTGAAACTGTGACAGTCTCTGATTTTGAAAAATTGATAAATAAAATAAAGAATGCTAACAAATAGTTATAATTTTTTATAAAATGAAAAACCATATTTTTTAAAAGATTCGACATTGATTTAAGGAAGTTTATACAATACCCGGTCAGGATTAGCAGTAAAAAGAATCGGTATCTGTGGCATATTAGAGTAAAGTTTTGATGTGGTATCTTGTACATTTTTCATTATAAACTCATGTAACTCTGACACCGTTACACTTTTATCACCATTATCAGCTTCCCCTCTTAATCCTTTAAGTAAATAATAAGTAAATATACCATTTTCTGATTCAGGATGATTATAGGTTAGTTGATTTATATTAGATGCAAAAAATGCTGTGATACCATCCGGTGGCTTAATTTCATCCTCAATAGCCAATTCAGGTTCTTCTTTTTTCTTCTTTTTACCTTTTTTTTTCTTTTTTTTATCACCAGAATCATCAAATACAACTGCTAAATTTTGTTTGAAAGCAGGATTGTTAAAGTCAACATCCATAAAGATTGTAATATTTTGCACCTGTTTCATCTTCTGAATTTCACTTAGACTTGCATATAATTCACTAAGAGGGAAAAATGAATATTCATCATTTATATTTGCAT
>CAYFIF010000061.1:0-9606 GCA_964343085.1 uncultured bacterium
GGCAAGAACTACCATCAGGTGTTTATATTTTATCTTTAAGAAATGGATACTACACTGACTCGAGAAGAGTTACTCTTTTAAAATGAAAGCATTCCATCGTTTCATCCTGATTATCTACGTATTATTTTCATGGACACATAGCCAACAACAAAAAACATCTATTCATCAAGAACAATCAAGTTTCTACAAAAATCAAACCGACCCTATTACTGATAAGGTCCATGTAAAAACAGGTTTAGATATTTTGCTAAATGAAAAAATAGATATCCTAAAAAACAAATCGATTGCATTAGTTACTAACCATACAGGAATTGATCACAATGGAACACCAAATTATAGAAGATTAATGGCTATAGATAATGTAAAAATAAAAGTCATATTTTCACCAGAGCATGGATTGTTTGGTGAGGCCTCAGATGGCAAAAAAGTTATTTACAAAAAAGAAGAGAATGATCTTCCAAAGATAATAAGCCTCTATGGAAAAATCCGTAAACCAACCAATGAAATGCTTTCTGGGGTTGATATTATAATTTATGATATCCAAGATATAGGTAGCCGCTTTTATACATATATTACCACACTCGGTCTTGTCATGGAGGCAGCAGGACAAAAAAAAATTCCTGTTCTAGTTTTGGATAGGCCTAATCCAATTCGAGGAGACATTATCGAGGGTCCTATTTTGGATACAAATTTTAGAACATTTGTTGGATATTATCCTATACCAATTCGTTATGGTGGAACCATTGGTGATTTAGCCCAAAAAATAATAAAAGAAAAATGGATTACTCCCCTTCCAGAGTTAAAGATAATCCCATTAAAAGGATGGAGAAAAAGAAATTGGTTTGATGAAACCGATTTGATCTGGACTCCTCCATCTCCGAATATACCAGACCTTGAGACAGCAATTATTTATCCTGGTATGTGTCTCATTGAGGGAACAAATATAAGCGAAGGCAGGGGAACCGAAAAGCCGTTTAAGTGGATTGGATCTCCATGGATTGATGGCAAGATTTTATCGCAAAAACTAAATAAACTAGGTATGCCTGGTGTTGTTTTTATTCCAAAATCATTCACGCCTAAATCAATTCCTGGAAAATCTGAAAATCCAAAGCATAAAGGAAAGAAATGTTCCGGTGTCGAAATTCAAATAATAAATAGAGATATTTATAGTAGTGTAAACACCGGTGTCATAATGCTATTTACTTTATATGAACTAGATAAAGAGAAAATAAAATTTCACGAAAAACATCTAAACCGGCTTTGGGGAAGCGACATCCTTTTAAAAAGCATATTATCAGGGCAAACCTCAGATAATTTCTTAAGTGAGTTACAATAAAATTTATTTTAATAAAACCATTCTATGGGAGAATAAGCTAGAGCCATTGATAACTTGGCAAAAATAGACTCCTGATACCATTCTATTATGATCATCATTTAAACCATTCCAAATTATTTTTTTCCATGTTTCCCCTTCATAAACATCACCAAAAAATAATTGTCTTACTTTTCGACCACTAATATCCAATACTGATACATCGACATGTCCAGATTCAGGCAAATAAACCAAGATTGTAGTTTCTGGATTGAACGGATTTGGATAATTGATTACCGGATATTCAGGAATTATTTTATTTCCATTAGAAAAAATCTCAAGAGAATTAGTAAACTTGTAAATTTTTCTTCCACAAGAAAAGCCTTCGCCATTTTCAAAAAATTGAAATCTGTTTACCCTACTTCCAAAATCTGCAGAACTCCAAGTTTCTCCACCATCCCTTGTAACGTAGGTTGGGTTAGAACTGTTCCCACCTATCCACCCAAGCGTATCATTTATGAATCCTATTCCCTGAACAAAATAATAATCCTCAAGGAATAGCTTCTCTTCCCAGAATTCACCGCCATCTATTGTCTTAATAAAATAAATGGGTGCCTCATAATTTCTTTGAAGCGATATATAACCAGTACTAGAAGAAGGAAAATTAATTTTCCAAGCTTTTTCGCCGAATCTTGAGGTAATTATCATTGTTTCCCAATTCTGGCCTCCATCCATTGTTCTTAATACAATTGCATTTGAGTTTTCATGTTCTGTGCTTGTCGCACCTACAACAAATCCAGTATCTCTATTAAAAAAATAAAGATCAATTAAACTTGCAGAGTATTGACTCATATCATAAGAAATCCAATTTTGACCACCGTCTTCAGTTTTAATAAAAAATGCTGGACCGCGAACCCGACCAACACCATAGACTGTATTAAAGTCTAATTTTTGGAGACCACATATGCCCCCTGGAGTAGGACCAATAAATTCATTATGGGAAAACCAACTTACACCCCCATCTACAGTTTTGTATAAATTGTTTGAATCAGCTGAACCAAATTCGCCTATACCAACGGCACCAGCCCATCCCCGTAGATCATCCAAAAAAGTGATAGCTCTAAAGTGTGTCTCTCCTTGTTCCATTTGTAATACCCACGTAGATCCACCATCATCAGTAAAATAAATCTGCCCCCAGCCATTTGCTGTCCAACCCAGGTTGTTATTCAAAAAGTATATATCATTAAACCTAGAAGCTTCAGGAGAGTTGGGGAGCTCAATCCATTGGTTTGTCTGACTAAAAGAGAAACATAAAATAAAGAAAGGAAAGACCCTTAGTCTGCTAAAAATTATATCCAAGAGATATACGTTTAATTACTCCTAGCGGTCCAAAATCTGCTGTCGAATATTCAATTTTTAATACATTAGCAGTCCTCAAGACTCGATAATTGAGGCCTGCTCCAAATGTAGGTCCTTCGATGGAATCTTCTTTACCATATGAAGGATATCCAGCGCGAATAAATAACAAATCATTAAACCCAGCTTCGAAACCAAAGTTAAGATACTCAAAATTATCATTAGGATGGACAGCGTCTATTGCGAATAAGGTGCTAAGCGATTCAGTCTTAATAATATACCCACCAATGCCGACCCTAAAAAACAATGGTAATGGATAGGAGTCAGTTTGGTATTCAGCATTAACAAACTCAACATTTCCCTGATTATTCGGATCAGGATCAACACTAATGTTCATGTCCCTTCCTGAAAGTGAAATATCATTTCCAAAGTTCGATATACTAGCACCTAATAAAACATCTCTGATTGGAGTCTTATATTGGACTCCAATGTCAGTCGCTAGAGTCTGTCCTGTTGAGTGCCATATTCGCTGCCTTACATTTTTAATGCTGGCACCAAGAGACAACCTATCTGTTAGACTTTTTGCAAATGTTAATCCGATAGAAAGATCTTGTGCATTAAATTTTTCTCCAGTGCCCTGTGGTTTTTCTACTGTTCTAACTAAATCATCAGGAGTTGACAACATAGTCATAGATAGTGATAGGACACCAACACCGGTCCATGAAAAGCCAAAGGCCCCAAAGTGATAGTCCGTACCTGCGAGCCATCCATAATTTTCAAAATAAACCTGAACACCTTCAAGATTCGAAATTCCTGCCGGGTTCCAGTAGCTACTGGTTAAATCAGAGCAAAGAGCAACATTGGCTCCGCCCATTGATGTGCCTCTGCCTCCTGTACTTATTTTTAAAAATTGCGCAGCTGTTGTACCTCTTTTTGAAATATTTTGATCATTTTCTAACTGGCCATACAAACTCGGAGCGATCATAATGAGACAAATAAATTTAATAAAAGTAGCCAGAGGTTTTATTTTACAAATCATTTTATAACAGCAAACCTCCCAACGGCCTCATTACCATTATCACTTTTCACATGAAAAATATAGACGCCAAATGAAATTGGAAAATTATCAGATGTAGTTAAATCCCAATACTCTATCCCATCCTCGATCTCTCCATCATGATCAAGAGTTCTTACGAGATCTCCAGTTATGGTATATATTTTGATTGTACATTTGGAGGGCAAGTTTGCAAAGTAGACCCTTTTTGAACCTCTATCTTTCGGATTCTGAAAATCTAAAGGTTCAATATTGCTCGATACAACATAAGGATTGGGGACCACATAGATGTTGTCCATATTATCTTTCTCAACCTGCTGGCTTTCTGATGAAGACGACGTAGAAAAAGAAAATATATCATCTGAAAATGATCTATTAGTGTGGATAGAAAAAATATCTCCCTCTACGGGAGGAACAGATCCATCATAGATAGAAGGCTCATAAAAAGTCAGCTCCCAAGAAGAAGCAGATGTTACCGTATCCTGAAGAATCACTATTCTTTCTCCTGGATTCCACAAGCTATCCATAGCAACTGTTTCAATTAAAATAATTGGCAGCTTTTTTTCTTCATACCCTGGAGTCACCTCCCAAATTTCAAAGTTGGCCTGGACATACTCAAAGCCAGGGCGAAAATTTGAAGTAACAGGCGTGTCAAACCAACGGAGCTCATAATCTGCAGGATACATTTTTGCAGGGATATTATTGAAAGGCTTTACAAGCCAAGTCCAATTCGTTGGACTGTACTGGTTCCATTTGGTTCTCGTCGTATCCAATTCTAGTTCATCATTTTGAACAACAAGCGTCATTCCATCAAAGATGGGGTTTCCCTCTTCCGATGACAACTTATTACTATTGCGAACGGGATAATATCGGTAAGTGGCTATAATGGTTTGACCTTCTGATATGGAACCTTCATTTTTAATAAATATTTGACCATCTTGATCGTAAAGATCAAAATCAACTCCACTTAAATAATTATTCCCATCTAATGATGTCAAGGCAAAAACAGTTGAGTCTATATTTTTGTTAGATAATTTAGAATATTGTCCTAGTCGAACAATTATCGTATCAGATAATTCCTTTAGATCCAATAAACTATACTCTAGACTCTCACCATCTTCATTAAAAAATAGATTGTATTCATTCTCTCCCTCTACTGCGGTATGGTCTATGATTTCAACAATAATATCACCCGTACCCCTACCCTGGTCCTGAGTCATTCCAGGATCGTTAATCGATGAAGCAATATATCCGGCAGTCGGAGCCTTTGGAACAATTTGGATTGTATTTACATCCAGCAATATCTCATTTGTTTCAGGATTAAGAGTAATAGTTTTTGAACATTCTGCTGGTGCAACCTGGAGCTCTTGATCGCCATGATCATATGACACAACAGCATAGTAATATGTTTGACCGTTTATTACATTGTTTGAATCAATAAATACGTGTCTAAGCCCGGTATTATCACCAAGGTTATATTTGACCCCTCTTCCAGTAAATTCAATTGGACTAAGTCCAAAATAATCATTGACTAAATCAAAACGAGCAGAAGCACCATCAACTGTTTTCAGTGGCTCAAAAAGAAATTTTGATCCATTTGCATCAGTAATTGTCTGCTGATCAAGAAAAGATGGATCCATAGATCTATAAATAACATAGCCTTCAAAATCATAGGTCTCTGTAATTGGATCGAAAGAACTTTCTGCTACATCATCCCAGTAGAGAGTGACTCTTTCATCACCTGGAATTGCTGTTACATTTGGTTTTTCTGGTGGCTTTGCGAATTGGTAATTTTTTTCATAGATATCTTGAGCAGTAACGGCATTCAATGTTAAATCATCATAATCCTGACCAACAATAAGGGCAATACTAAATCTACGGGAATCTCCTGCTGGAAGATTAATAGGCCCAGAGCTATAGATGAAAATATAGTCACCCGCCTGAACAGAGTTTGCTGAGTCAAACACACCTGGGGTTAGATAGTTTTCATAGATAAATTGATCATTTGATATTCTATTCTGACTCGTAAATGGAGGTGACGCAAATCCAGTCAGACCCACCATGTCTGATTCATCCAGGTCAGTCCAATCTATATTTGGTTCACCAGGTCGGCGAAGGTCAAAAGGGTCACCCGGAGTTGGGACACCATCATCTTCACCCTCATCACCAGTATTTGGAACTCCATCAATCCCAATGTCATGCTTTTCTATGTTCCAATCATTATCTTCATCAATACCATTATCCTGAGACTCATCAACCATTCCATCTCCATCATTGTCTATCCCATCATAGGGTTGGCCCGGACTTTCCAAAAATTTATAGCCAAAATAACCAGGTGTACTTCCTACCACATCAGAGACACCGTCTTCATCCCAACAGTATACCATATTTAGGTCTTTATCAAAATATGATAAATCATCCTGCCAGTTTGATGGCCCTCCCACGTGTGGATCTCCCCACATTCCAAAGGTAACTTCATTAAGGTCTTTATCGCTCTTATTTGTAACCTTAAAAATTAAAAATATAATATCTTCGGCTAGAGGATTTGCCCACTGATAATATCTAGACTCAATCTCCACGCCTAGACCACGCCTAGATGAATCATTCACGAATGGATAGTATTCAAACTCTTTATTTGTTCGGTCATCAACAACGAAAAAAGATTCCAGATCAGAGTTAGAGGCTCCCTGCCTGAGTGCACCGGGCCATACATAATCCTTTAAGTTTTCATTATACCAGCCAAATGGCCAGCTATCTGGTTTCCCATCACCATCACGATCAAGGTCATTATTCGTTGGGATATTATCGCTATTAGGGTCCGCATACGGGACTGTCAGATTATCATTATAAGCTAATGGCTTCCATCCATAAAATTCGGTTCCATCTGGTGACACCTCTCCACCAAGCGAGGCTAGTCCATCACTAATGACTCTTGCGTACCATGTGGTATCTCCATTACTATCAATTTTAGGATAACTATCTTGATGAGTTGGATCAGTAACCTCCACCTCGGCACATATAAATGGTCCAAACTCATATCCATAACCCAGGCCCTCCCAAATAATATCTGTGACTCTGTTTCCAGGGCTAGATATTGATCCATAGTTCCAAATCTCCGTAGTTATTTTGTTCCCATTAAGAATCGCCTTTTGGATACGAAGTAATTGAGGATCCTCTTCATCTGTAAAACGTTTAACAAAAATATCCTCGCGCCAATTATTATATTTCTCATGATCACGTTTTGACCACCCCTTTTCAGGACCATTTTTATACCACTCAATGTCCTTCTTAAATGACCATTGCGGAAATAATAACGATGAAGTTAACATAAGAAAAAGTAATTTTGATTTTAGCTTCATACTAAAAGTCTAAAGAGATACCCAGTTTATAAGATCTCGGAGCTGAATAGTAATGAGGTCTAGTTATATATTCCTGCCACGTGTGAATACCTGGCTCACCATAGTGAGACTTAAATTCTTCGGTTTCTTGGCTGCTCCTATATTCGTATGTGTATCCAGCTGATCCAGTATCATCAAATACATATCGTTCATTTCTAATATCAAATAAATTATAGACTCTTGCAAATAGAGAAACTGTTATTCTTTTGACATTTATTCTTCTTTCAATTTTCATATCCAAATTACGCTGTATTGGTTTGCGTCCGCTATTAGGCTCAGGAACATAGTTTGCTAGAGGGATTGAAGGTGTATATGGCCACCCAGTTGATATTTTCCCAATCAGCCCTAAAGTTGTTCCCCCAGGTTCTCCAATTATTACAGTCGCGTTTAGGAGATGTGATTGATCCCAAGAAAGAGGTACAATCCTCTTTTCCTCTGATAAACCGCTAAGAGTACTGTAGTAAAATGCACCGGAGCTTACGGAGTTTCCCTCTGATTTTTGGTAGGTATAGTCTAACCATAAACTGGTCTTAGAAATAGGGTCATATCTTTTTGTTAAAGATAAAGTCAACCCCCTAGAGCTTCCATAGTCTTTATTTAGATAGATAGCATAATTAGACGGACCATATTTAGGGCTGTCATATCTAATACTCTGCAAAGCTAACAATTCCCTAATATCTTTATGAAATAGATTAATATCCATTCCGATTAAACTTCCAAACTGTTGCTGAAAACCAAACTCATATAGCACCGTCTTTTCTGGCTTTAGATTTGAGTATCCAACCGTAGGCGCAAGTCCAGCACCAAAATAACTCTCTCTATATAAATTTCTAAGAGTAGGCATCTGATAAAAATGTCCATATGAGAAATGGAAAATACCTTTATCTGTTATTGGAAGAGAAACACCAACCCTTGGAGAAATCATTTTTTTATCCGATGACTTAGATCTTCCCTGTTCAGGACTAATTAAATCTGAAATAGAAGAATCGCTTGGGATAAAAGCATCATACCTAACTCCTAAATTCATTATCATAGAGCTATATTCCATTTTATCTTGTATGTAGGCAGAATACTGGAGAGCTTCTTTATCATAAAATATATGATATGGAGATTCATTCTCTGGTAAAACAGTTGGCTCTTGATAGCTTTGATTATATAGTACTGAAAAGTTTCTTTCCTTTAGGTTATCCTTCCGATAGCTAATGCCCATCTTTACTTCATGCCTAGAGTTTAACTGACGAGTCAAATCAAATTTTCCACCGACTGAGGTAGATAGTCGATAGGTATGTCCCATCTGAGTACCACCAAATAAGAAAGTAGCGGATGTCGGCTCAGTATTTATGAAATCTGTATTAACATAACGACTATCTGTTGAATCCTCATATAAATAATTTTTATAGTCTGTTCCACTTACAAATATATTCGCCTCGTAAAAGCTTTTGGGCGACAGTGAATGATTAATTTTTATTGAATGATTATTATTAGATGAAAACCCAGTACCAACTCCATCAGGATTATACTTGTAAGCATGTACATAACTTTTACTTTTAGAGCGCGACAAAATAGATTGAGTAGAAAGCTTAATTGTTGGAGTTACCCTAAAAGTCACCTTGGAAAGAAGGTTTGAACTTTCACTTGGGTTCATAGGCACAAAGCTACTGTCTCCAGTCATTTGTATGAACCAGTCTCCATTAGGGGGAAAATATGCAAAGTCAGATGGGTTATGCTCTCTGATTCCATAAAGATAGCCCTCAGACTCATTCGTTCGAAGTGAAATATTAAATGTTAGCTTATCTCCTAGAAAAGGTAGTACCGGACCAGATATAAAACCATCAAACGTGCGATTTGCAGAAAAACTTTGGTTATCTATATTTGGAAAAATATCACTCTCCGAAGAACTGTAATCACCTGTGTAATAGGAAACACTGCCATCGTAATCTTTTCCTCCATCCTTGATCTTGACATTAACCACACCACTCATAGCGTTGCCATATTCAGCATTAAAGGCACCACTAACTAATTTCATTTCCTCAAGAGCACGGTTACTAACATTAACAGATAGTGAATTTGTATAAAAAGGATTAGAGACAGAGACACCATCAATAAAATATCCAACCTCATTACTTCTACCACCCCTTACATGAAGTGCTCCACTAGCGCTTTGGTTAACTCCAGCATGAGTTGTTAATACACCAAGAAAAGATTCTACAGGCATATCCGCAATTTCTTTAGCCGTCGTTACTCTCTGGGATGCGGTTAAGTCCTTTTGGACTAAAGGTCTATCTGCAACAACTACCACTTCCTGTCCTTCAACGACTGCTTCTTCAAGCTGAAAATTGATTTGTGTAGTCTGCTCGGTAGAGACTCTTACATCTTTCATTGTAATTGTCGCAAAACCTATCGCATCCACACGAACTGTATAATTCCCTGGTGGAACATTAATTATCAAAAAATCCCCATTATCATCTGTCGCAGCTCCTAGGTAA
>CAYFIF010000062.1:0-9494 GCA_964343085.1 uncultured bacterium
ATGCGCCGTAACCCAGAATGGCATGTCTAAATCTTCTGGATCATCTGGGTCAACATCCATAACAAAACCAATATTCTCAGAAAAAGGTATCGTATTTGGAAAGGAAGCCGCATAACTGCCATATGGAAATTCCAAAATTCTACATTGCCTATAAGGGTAGGGCCCATATAATTCGTTATAGTACTCAATTGATTTTTTCATCCCCTCCATCATTTTATCAATGTTATATGTGTGCCTCGGATGATGATATACTTCCAAATCAATCCCGCTCCATTTTTCCTTAACAACTTCATATTTTGCGGAAACAAATGCAAAAAGGTTATGAATCTTCTGATCCATCTTATAATGAAAAAATCTTCGATTATTTTCTTTCCATTCTTTTTGAATATATCCAGGAGCCATCGCAATTTGATCAATGTCAGTACTCATTATAACTTCAAAATCAACCCAATCAGCATCATCGCCAAGGATACCATCTTTATTCCCTCTTGGATCATCATATTTTGGCATAGAATCCTGATCCTCCTTAAGACCATGTTTTTTTCTAGTTCGCTTATCGGTCAATTCCCTTTGTGCGCTATATCCAAATGTAGGAAACAATTCACCGCTCCATATCATTGTACCATTTTCTATTACAGTTCGGTCAACGCCGTTATTTGAAAAACCCATCCTAGTCCTTTTACCTGAAAATTCTAATGAAAACTCATCACCTGGTTCAATAGGGGGATCAAATACAAACATGCCCCAGCCATAAGTAGAATCTGACAAAATATTTTGATTTGGCCTCGACCATTTAAAAGTAGAAAAAGGCATTCGCCGATTAAAATTGGCATGAACCGTATCAATCGGTAATTCTGTCTTATTTTGCATTTGGTATACGCCAGAGAATTCTACTTTGGCTTCCTTTGGGAATATGTGGACCTCACCAACTACACTTGCGATTTTTGGTTGAGGAATATTTTTAAATTTTTTATACGTTTTCTCATACTCCGCTGATCGTTTTTCCCAATAATTTGAACGATAGTATTCATTTATAATATTAGTATTATAAAAGATATAACCGCCCATGCAAATAAAGAACAGTCCAAAAAGAAAAGACACATTCCTCAATTTCGGTGTTATTCGCATTTTAGAAATTTTCCATCTCATTTTGAAATCTTCTGTTAGTCCCCTATTCCAAAACAGATTACTTAGCAATGCTAAAAGAACCGCAAATGCACCCCAATAAACCTTATATACAAAAAGGCGCAAAACATAAGGTTCATATCCATTCATATCAGAATATGGTGCGCTAGAACCAGAACCATAAAGATAGAGCGTATGGTCCAATCCAAATTGTCCCGAAAACATCATGAAAAGAAAATAAAGAATCATGATAAAATGACCCATATATTTATGATTAGCAATAGTTTGGATCGAAAAAGCCAATATACACAAAAGTGCATAGTCGGTTAAATCAAGCAAAAATAATTGCTTTAAATATAGAGAAATTTCATAGTCATAAAAGCCACGCCAAGTTTGGATTCCTATGCCAATTAGCATCAAGACAAAAAGCATGATCCCAGGAATTATAATCAAAGAAATCAACTTAGAAACCATCGGAATCCAGTTAGGAATGGGCAACGAATCCATTATCTGATCAGCTTTCAGTTCTCTCTCCCTCCATATTATTTGTCCAGCATAGAAAGTAATGAGAATAAGCATAAACAAAGAAAACGATCCACTTAAGACCGAAAGAACTTTGTTTGTAATTGGGAGCGTGTCAACGCCATACATTTTCCCTATAGCCTGTTGATTTAATATAAGGAAACCTGCTGCCGTTAATGCAATCGCTATAAAGTAAGGATCACGAAAAGCGCGCTTAATTTCAATCAAGATTTGAGTCTTAAATTGCAACCAGAGTGTGGCAGTGTTAAATATAGGTTTGGATTTTATATAACCGACTCTAATAATTCTTTCTCTGCTAGGTCTTTCCTTTTTATTTTTTTCCGACTTTGATTTTCCGGGTTCAGAATGTTTAAAGTCAAATTTCCATATTCCTATACCAAAAAAAACTGCACCAATGAAAACCCAAATAAAACGATTCAACAAAATCCATTTTGTTATAGGCAAAAAATTTTCATTTTGTTCTACCGGTGTCCAATAGCGTACTGCATCACTTACAGCTTCCATACCAAATGGATCGATTAGAGAAGCAATCCAACGGGTTTCAATATCGCTAACAAAATTAGAAGAGGTCAAATAACCAATTAGTAAAACCACCGATGCCAAATATGTAGGAAGCATTCTACGTGTTAAAACCGCTAAAGTAAATAATAGACTGCCTACGATAAATATATTTGGAAGAATCAAAATAATAAACGGATGAATGTATGCCCAAAAACTAAAAACTCCGATTGCATCCTGATCTAAATAGGGCATCAAAAAACCAAATATCATACCCAATGAAAAACCTATCTGAATAATAGCGTTGATTACTAAAGCACTAAAAAATCGCCCTGCCAAGTAATCTTTAGGGTATATAGGTTTTGTAAAAAATAGAGGATGGGTGTTATACTCAAAATCACGATAGCCTGAGTTTCCAAAGACAGCAGCACAAACCAAAACCCCAATAATACAAAACACACTTTGCATCATTGCAATTACTAAAGGTGCATTTAAATTATTATTGGCATTCCCAACAACAATCCTTGCGCCTGTAAAAGCTCCACCTAGTATATTTACTATAAGGAATGCCAAACCAAAAAAAACTAGAAAATAAACTATGACCGAGGTTTTTTTAAACCCTAAACGAAGCTCAAAATTGAAAATGTATCTCCACATATTTTTTTAATTGATATCCAATTTGTGAATAGTGGCAAAATACAAATCTTCTATCTCAGGGTTTGCCAATTCAAACGCATCTCCAATTTCTTTATCACTAAATATACGTACTTGAACCTTCCCCAAGTGAAGTCTTGATGATATTACTTTGTTTTCTTTCTCAATAGTTTCTAATTCTGTTTTTTCTATTAGACCTTTCCACACTCTATTTTTAAGACTTTCTATTAATTCTATAGGCTCGCCAACTAGTTTAACTTCCCCATTTAAAATAATAGCCATATCATTACACAAATCACTGACATCATCAACAATGTGCGTTGATAGGATCACAATAATATTTTCCCCTATCTCACTTAATAAATTATGAAATCGATTTCGCTCCATTGGATCAAGTCCAGCCGTTGGTTCATCAACAATAATTAATTTAGGATCCCCCAATAATGCCTGTGCGATACCAAAACGCTGTTTCATACCACCTGAATATGTACCAAGCTTTCTGTCTTTGGCTTCCCATAAATTTGTTTGATATAACAGACTCTCTACTGCATCTTTCCGTTTATGTCTATCAGTTAAACCCTTCATTACTGCCATATGATCCAAAAGGTCTATTGCAGAAACCTTTGGATATACCCCAAATTCTTGAGGAAGATATCCTAGAATTTCACGAAGGGCTTGCTTGTCTCTTGATACGTCAATATCTCCAACTGTAATAGAGCCTGTATCAGAATTCTGGAGCGCTGCTATGGTACGCATTAAAGTAGACTTGCCTGCGCCATTTGGCCCTAATAAGCCAAACATACCGTTCCCAATCTCCAGGCTTACATTTTTTAAAGCCTGAACATCACCCCCATATGTTTTAGAAATATTTTTTATTGAAAGGTTCATAAAATTCCTCAAATAGTTAATTGTTAATTCTCTTGTAATCTTCTGGTATAGTAAAGAAGGCTGTGTCTACAGATTCAGCATAGAGTTCTAAGATTTCCATACTCATTTCGAATTTAGGTTTTTCCTTACCTTCAAAAAATAATACTTTTGTTTTTACTGATTTACCAAGAATAGGATCTAGGTTATTAATAGTATCAATTTTAGAAATAATTCCGTTTGAAAAAACCCCCATATTTAAACCAAAGTTAGATAGATTATATGAATGATTACTACTGTCCAACTCTATTTCATCTGTAAAGTCCCTATAAACATTAATCCTTAATGAATCCTGCAGGTCTAATAATGGTAATTTCTCAACAATCCATTCTTCAATAATCAATTTTTTACTGGTATAGAAAATACTAGTCACCCATTTTTTTGTCCTGTAACCATTTATAATTTCAATATTTTGCCCTGTCATGCGATTAACTTTAGGAGATACCCCGTTTTCATCATTTTTAATTGAAAATGATATTGAACTATTATTATTGTCAGTTGAGTCTTTTTGAGGTTTAAAGAAAAAATCTTCTGGGTTCTCTAGCCAATAGACTTCATCATCTTTATTATAATTAATTATTTTGTTTGTCCCAGAAATCATAATCTCTCCCTCAGCTCCCTCATTCATCCAACGAAATATAAATCGTTTTATTTCTGCATTTTCTTCATACTTATAAAACCCTGGAGCAATGGTCTGATCTATTTTTACATTGATAGGACCTACAACCGGAGCATACATTTTCATAATGACAGACAAACTAATCTGTACATCCTGGGCAATTAATACACTTAGGGAGAAAAAAATAATAAAAAATAAATTAATTTTACGATGCATCTTTAATGCTAATCAATGTTTCCAATGCCTTTAGATATCCTTCTTTGCCAAATCCATATATTTGATTAATACAGACATCTTTTATAACTGAAATTTCCCTGAATTTTTCTCGCTTATGTATATCACTCAAATGAACCTCAACTGCTGGGAGATTAGTTGCTTCTATTGCATCTCTTATTGCGTAAGAATAATGAGTAAATGCGCCTGGATTAATGATTATACCATCTACATTATCAATTAAAGAATGTAGTTTTTCTATTAAATTTCCCTCATGATTTGACTGAAACCAACTTATAAAATGGCCCTTAGTAACGGGCTGGCTATTCATCCACTTTTCAATGTCCACGATAGTTTCTTTTCCATAGATCTCGGTCTTTCTTTTACCTAGTAGATTCAGATTAGGACCATTAATAACTGAAATTTTCATTTTAATTGCTCAAAAGATTTAATAATGATTTTTTCTGATATACCTTTTTCTATTTTAGCATTACCGAGATCATTTAAGACTATAAAACTAATTTCTCTTAACTCATTTTTCTTATCAGTTTTTATAAAACTCATTAGTCCATCTGAATCAAATTCTGCTATTTGAGGTAGAGGTAATTTTTTTATTATTTTGTATAATTTTTTATATTTTTCATCGCTAAGATTTCCTGTCTCTCTGGAGATCCAACCTGCACAAATCATTCCGTGTGCAACTGCTTCACCATGTCGAATATTTCTAAAACCAAAATATGATTCCAACGCATGGCCTATAGTATGCCCAAAATTTAATATCTTACGCAAATTATTTTCATATTCATCACTTGAGATAATATCTGACTTTATTCTACAAGATTGTATTATTGCCTTTGAAAAAGGAAAATTATTTATATCATCTAGCCAGCCATCAATTACATCTAAGAACCTTTTATCCCTAATTGCACCATATTTGATAATCTCACTTATACCAGAGTGAACTTCTTTTAATGGTAAGGTTTTTAAAACATCCGGGTCAATTATGACACCTGCAGGTTGATAAAAAGAACCAATCAGGTTCTTCCCCTCTGCAATATTAAGACCTGTTTTACCTCCTATTGAAGAATCTACCATGGAAAGTAAAGTTGTCGGAATTTGGTAATACCTGATCCCTCTCATGAATGTTGATGCAACAAAACCAGAAATATCTCCGACTACTCCACCGCCCAATGCCAAAATAACGGATTTGCGATCACAACCCAGATTAACCAATTGAGATATTATTTTTGAGTATTGAACTATACTTTTGGCTGCGTCACCCTCTGGAACAATAATCTTTTTACAATCATAACCAGCTGATTTTAATGATTCAATCAATTTTTCACCTATTATTTTCATAATATTATCGTGTGAAATAACCACCCATTTTTGACCTATGTTCCTAAAAAGTGAAATATCATCGATATTCTTTTGCAAGCCTTTACCAATATAAATTGGATAAGATCTTTCCTTTAATTCTACGCTGACTGTTTTCACAATTTTAATTCTTTAATAATAGCATCAGAAACTTCTATAGGAGTAAGGCCATCTGTAAGAATAGATATACCTGCGATTGATTCATATTTTTTTTTTCTTTCTACCAAAATTTTCTTTAAAGACTCTCTCAGATTTCTATTTTTTAAAAGTGGTCTATTTTTTGATTTAATTAATCTTTTCTCCAATTCATTAATTGAAGCTCTTAAATAAATTATTTGGCCATTTCTTTTCATCAAATTAAGATTTTCATTTGATAGTATAACACCGCCACCACAAGCAACTACTGCATTAGAAATTTTCTTTAATTCAAGGGTCTCATAATAACGAAATTTCAATTCTCCTTCATCTTCAAATATAGATTCAATAGACATACCAACTTCGTTTTCAATTTGATGATCAAGATCAAAACACTGCTTCCCTGATTTTTTTGCTAATATTTTTCCTACGGTACTTTTCCCAGCTCCCATCATTCCAATCAAATAAATATTAATCAATATTTACCTGTTATTTTTAAATGAGCTTTTATTTGACTTATAGAATCTCCACCAAACTTCTCTAGAATCGCATCTGCTAATACAAAACATAGCATACTTTCAGCAATAATTGAAGCAGCAGGAACAGCACATGAATCGGTCCTTTCTTTGTGAGCTGATTTCTTCTCCTTTGTGACGAAATCAATGGAACGAAGTGCTTTAGTTAAGGTTGCAATCGGTTTCATTGATAGCCTAATAACAATTGGTTCAGTATTAGACATACCGCCTTCTATTCCACCAGCATTATTTGAAAACCTTATAAACTTATCACCATCCCAACCAATCTCATCATGAATCTGACTACCAAATTTTACAGCATTGCCTGTGCCCTTACCTATTTCAATGCTTTTAAATGCATTAACACTCATCATCATTGCACTTATTTTCGCCTGCAATTTTCTATCCCACTGAAATGGAGATCCTAAACCATAAGGACAGCCTGTTGCGATGATTTCAAATATACCACCCACAGAATCACCATTAGATTTAGCCTCATCTATTGCTGAAACCATTTGTTTTTCTGTCTCTTTATCAAGACATCGCACTGGTGATTTATCCACTATTTTGCTAAGTTGAGTGGGGGATGTGTTTTTATCGAAAGATGAGCTGTCTTTTATATTATGAATTTGAGTTACTCTGCTACCTATTTCAATGCCAAACTCTTCTAAAAATTTCCTACATACTGAACCAAGAGCAACTCTCATAGTCGTCTCTCTTGCGCTAGATCTCTCTAAAACATTTCGAATATCATCAAACCCAAATTTTTGCAAACCTGCTAGGTCTGCATGTCCAGGTCTCGGTAATGTAATTTTTTTAATTTCTTTTTTGGTCGGAGAAATTGACATTTTTTGTTCCCAATTTACCCAATCTTTATTTTGAATTAATAAACCAACTGGAGATCCAAGTGTAGCACCATGACGAACACCACTCCAAATTTCTGCCCAATCTTTTTCAATCTTCATACGACCGCCTCTGCCATATCCCATCTGTCTTCTCTTGAGTTGATAGCCTATATACTCTTCAGAGATTTCAAGACCTGCAGGAATTCCATCTAAAATGCCTAACAGTCCTTTACCATGAGACTCTCCAGATGTCAGAAACTTTAATCTAACTAGCATATTATTTCCTTAATCTCTTCTTTAATTTTATCTACTTCTATTCGATTAAAAATATCAATCCCAAACCAAATTTCTGCTGACAAAATACCTTGAGCAATGAACATATCCAAGCCACCAACTACTTTTGCCCCTATTTTTTTACCAATCAAAAGCCATTGGGTTTCAATAGGATTATAAATCGTATCTATTAGAATCATGTCTTTATTTATAAGACTCATATCTATTGGAACTAAATCAACATTAGGATACATGCCTATTGGGGTACAGTTAATTATTACATCAGGAACAGTTGATAAATTATTATTGGGAAAATAATTCTGAATCCATTCCAATACAAATTTTGATTGGTTTTTATTTCTGCTTATAATATTTATTGAACCAACCTTAGCATTAATAAGAGCATAAGCTACGGCAGTAGCCGCACCCCCAGAACCTAAAATCAAACAGTGTTTATCTTTCAAAATGACTTCATTTAAATCCATAGATTTTAGAAAACCAACCCAATCAGTATTATAACCATAATTATCCATAACACAATTAACCACTCCAATAGACTTCGCCTCTTTGTCTAATCCCTTTAAAAATGGTACAATTAATTTTTTATGTGGTATTGTAATATTTATACCATCAAAGCTATTTGAATTCATAAAAAGTTTTAATTCATTTTTTACAACATTTACTTTTTGATATACTGCATTAATACCTAACATTGAATAAATCTTATGATGAAGTTCTGGACTAAGGCTATGCAATATAGGATCACCAATTACACAATATTTTTTCACTTAGTTACCTTTTTAAGTTTTTGGAAAAAATTGGGGGAAGATATAGAAACACAATCTTGATTATCTAAAATAACCGATTCTTTTGAAATTAATCCCGCAATCGAAAACGCCATTGCAATTCGATGATCACCAAATGTATTAACTCTTGCTCCACTAAGTTTGGTAGGACCTTCAATTATAAAACCATCATCTCGCTCTAAAATATTGGCATTCATTTTTTTTAAGTTAGAACAAATTGCATGAATTCTATCACACTCTTTATATCGTAATTCCTCAGCACCCTCAATCACTGTGCTACCATAAGCTTGAGTAGCTAAGATAGCGAGTATGGGAATCTCATCAATTATATTAGGAACATTTCGTTTTTTAATTTTTAATGAATTGAGTTTTCCAAAATAGACTTCTAAATCAGCTACATTTTCACCTTGAATAATCTTTTTATTTAGATAATTAATTTCTACTCCCATTTCTTTTAAAACTAAAAAAAAAGCATTTCTAGTAGGGTTATTAAGGACGTTATTAATTCTTATCCTTGAACCCGGAATTAATGCAGCAGCTCCAGCAAAAAAAGCAGCTGAAGAAGGGTCTCCTGGTATTTTTATTTGTATACTTTTTAAAGGTTTTGTTAATGGCCTTAGAGTTGTTATCAAGCCCTGCGTTGATATATTTGCACCCATATTTTTAAGCATTTTCTCTGTATGATCTCTAGACTTAAAAGGTTCAGTATAAAAGATAGACCTTGTTGAACCTAAACCAGCTAAAAGGATTGATGATTTAATTTGTGCACTAGCAATCGTAGAGGAATAATTTATCCCCTTCAATTTTTTTGAATTAATTTTAATCGGTAGTCTTCCATCATTATGTTCTATTTTTGCACCCATAAGCTCTAGCGGTTTTATAATTCTCAACATTGGTCTTTTTAATAATGATTTATCTCCTGTAAAAGTCGCAGAAATACCTTGACCAACCAATAACCCCATCAAGA
>CAYFIF010000063.1:0-9332 GCA_964343085.1 uncultured bacterium
AGTTATAACCGTACGATTCGTATCAACCCCCGAATCAACACTTAAAATTGAGATACCTTCAACGGATCTTATTTGACGAAGAATATCGTCAATAATAGATTTATCCCTACCTTCTGAAAAATTTGGCACACACTCAATTATAGGTTTCATTTATCAATTATGGTTAAGATAATTAAAAACATAAATAATCCATAAAACAAAAGATAGTAATATAAGTTTCCAAATCATTGAACCTTTTTTTAATCTATTTTTAGTAATAATTTGACGAAAAATTACAATTCTCCTAGATATTAATTCCTGCAAAAATGTACATAAAGATTTTTACTATCGGACTAATAAATAACCAGATTATAGAAAAACCAGTTATATATCCAAATAAAATTAAACCAAATAAGACCTGAGGGCCATAGGCTTGAATCTTTGCTGCTAAATCAGGATTATGCTTAGATAAATAGCCCGTAAATATTTGAGCACCATCCAATGGAAAAATGGGAATCATATTAAAAATCGCAAGAGAAATATTTATCTGTATAAAATAAAAAAGTAAATAATCTAAATTGAAGCCCATTGAACCATTTATACGAAAAATCAAACTAGCTATAAATGCAAGTAAAAGATTTGATAATGGACCGGCAGCTGCAATTTTCATCATATCTTGCCTAGGATTCTTTAAAAAATAACTATTGACCGGAACCGGCTTTGCCCAACCAAAACCAACAAATAGTATCATAAGAGAACCAACTAAATCCAGATGGGCTAGAGGGTTTAAAGAAAGCCTTCCCAAACTATTAGCCGTATTATCTCCGCATTTTTTTGCCATCCATGCATGTGCATATTCATGGAATGATAATGAAAACATTAAGGAAGGTATTAAAATAACTAAAATCTGTGGCGGTAAACTAAATAACAAGTTTAATCTCTTGGATGATAATCATTATATATTTCTCGAATAGTAACTTTATCTAAGTGAGTATAAATCTCAGTAGTAGAGATATCACTATGACCTAGAAGAAGTTGAACAAATCTTAAATCTGCTCCTCCTTCAAGCATATGGGTAGCAAATGAATGTCTTAATGTATGTGGAGAAATAATTTTATTGATGTTTGCTAAATTACAACAATCCTTAAGAATTTGATTGATCCTAGCTCTTGTTAATTTTTTACCATTTCTACTTAGAAAAACTTCATTATTATTGCTTTTCACCACAAATTTATGCCTATAAGTATTTAAATATATTTTAAGATAATTCTTTGCATTTCGAACAATAGGGACCAAGCGTTCTTTAGAGCCTTTCCCCATTACTCTAATAAGATCATCTTTTAAAAATAAGTCAGCAATCTTAATACTACACAGTTCTGATACCCTAAGCCCACAAGAATAAAGTATTTCTATGATAGCTTTATTTCTCGAGCCAAAAAAAGTGTTTTCATCTATACAATTTATAATTTTATCTATTTCCTGGACATTCAAAATATTTGGTAGTTTTTTTGCAATCTTAGGAGTCGATAAAGCTAAGGTAGGATTATTATTTGCTATTTTTTCAGAGGAAAGAAACCGATGGAAGGTTTTTATTGCAGAAAAATATCTTGAAATAGTAGCAGAGGAAAAACCTTCAGAGCTTAAAAACCTTAAATATTCTGAAACAATATTTTGAGAGATATCATTAAATGATTTTATTTTTTTTTTATTTAAATAAACCAAATATTTTTCCAAATCACTTTGATATGCTTTAATAGTATTCTGCGAAAAATTTCTTTCTATTTTTAAAATTTTTAAATAATCAAATAAAAAGTTTTTCATCTAGTTTATGAGATTCGCTTCCAACAAGGAACATAATATTTGGCCAATCATTATATGAGATTCCTGTATTCGTTGGGTATTACTACTTGGAACATTAATAATTAAATCAGCGATGTTATTTAAATTTTCGTTTTCTCCAGTTAGAAATATTGTTTTTAAGTTTTTAAATTTTGCTTGCTTGATAGCATTAATAACATTTTCTGATTTTCCACTTGTTGAAATTCCAACTAAGACATCATTTTCTATACCAATAGCTTGTACTTGTCTTGAAAAAATAGAATCAAAATCAGTATCGTTAGTCCAAGCAGTTAAAAAAGACGTATCAGTAGTTAATGCTATTGATGGAATTGGTTTTCTTTCTTTATTCATCATTCCACCCATTAATTCTGTTGACAAATGTTGTGCGTCAGCAGCACTACCCCCATTACCACACCATAAAATCTTTCCTTTATTATTAACACAATCAATCATTAACTCTGCTGCATATTGAATATCATCTAAACATAGATTAATTAAATTTTTCTTTGTGTCTATAGACTCTTGTATTTGATTTATAATTATATTTTTCATTTATATCCTCCAATGAATTGCTTTAGCAAATTTTTTCATTGCGGACTCATCTTGTTCAATTATCGTACCGGTAACAATAACTGAAGCACCTGACATTACCAAACTTTTTGCTATTTCTGGATTTTTTATCCCTCCACCAACTACAATCGGAATATCTACATTTTTACTAACATTTCTAACTAATTCATCAGGAATTGGTTTTTCAGCTCCGCTACCTGCTTCTAAATATATAAGTTTAAAACCAAGAAATTTAGCAGCAAGCCCATGAGCGATTGCAATATCTATTCTATTAATTGGTATAGGTTTAGTACCGCTCATAAACTCAACTGTTGTGTTTGACCCAGTATTAAAAATCATATATGCTGTTGATATTGTTTCAATTCCAATATCATTAATAATCGGAGCAGCTATAACTTGTTCTCCAATTAGATAATGTGGATTCCGGCCTGATATTACAGACATGAATAACATTGCATCATAGTTGCTATTTAATTGGGATATATTTCCTGGAAAAAAGACTATTGGTATTTTAGCAATATTTTTTATCCGAACAATCCTTTCATTAAATTTAGAATCCATCATTAAACTTCCGCCCACAAAAATCATATCAACTTCTGACTCATTTGCACTTGAAACATATTTTTCAAGTTTATCATCATTCTTTTTATCAGGATCAATTAAAAGAATATAAGCGGCTCCCTTTCTTTTTATAGTATCCGTTAATTGTCTATATACCATGTAATCAAGATATCAATTTTTTATAAGATTCAGCATCAAATAATTTGACAAAGTTCGAATGATCATTTTTTGAAATCTTTATTAACCAACCAGAATCATAGGGATCATTATTAATCAGTTCAGGATTATCTAGAATTGATTCATTTATGGCAACAATTTTTCCTGATATAGGAGAAAATAATTCTGATACTGTTTTAACTGCTTCAATTTCACCAAATGGTTCCCCTGAAGATAACTTATCACCAATGTTTGGTAAATCAACATAAATAATATCGCCTAATTGACTTTGAGCGAAATCTGTGATCCCAACTATAGCTAAATTATCTTCAACTTTTAACCATTCATGCTCTTCTGTGTACATAAGGTTTTCGGGTAAATTCATTTTTTTCCCTAATTATATATATTTAAAATTCAAAATTGTCTAAAAAACTCGTATCAAATTTGCCTGATTTAAAGTTTTCGTTTTCCATTATTTTAATATGATAAGCAATTGTTGTTTTTGGACCTTCAATAATTGTTTCTTTAAGTGCTCTGTGCATTCTTATAATCGCTCTATCTCTATCCTTAGCATGAACAATAATCTTGCCTATCATTGAGTCATATTGTGTTGGAATTTGATATCCGGAATAAGCATGTGAATCTACTCTAACTCCTTTACCACCCGGCATATGAAAACTTGTAATTTTTGAAGGAAATGGAAGAAAATTATTTTCTGGATCTTCCGCATTGATCCTACACTCTATAGAGTGTCCTCTTAGTTCAAAGTTATTTAAAAATTCTGGAAATGGATAACCAGCATGCATTTTTATTTGCTGTTTAATTAAATCAACACCCGTTACCATTTCAGTAACTGGGTGCTCAACTTGAATGCGTGTATTCATTTCCATAAAATAGAAGTCTTTATTTTTATCCATTAAAAATTCAACTGTCCCAACTCCAATATAATCCACAGCTTTTGCAGCTCGAATAGCAGCATCTCCTATTTTCTTTCTAATATTGGAGTCAACGATTGGTGAAGGAGATTCTTCAATTAATTTCTGATGCCTCCTCTGTATTGAACACTCTCTTTCGCCTAAATGAATACAATTCCCTTCTTGGTCGGATAAAATTTGTACTTCAATATGTCTAGGGTTTTCAATAAACTTTTCAATATATAAGCTGTCATCTCCGAATGCAGTGAATGCTTCTTGACTAGCAGAATTATAAGCATTTTTAATTTCATTTATATCTTCAACAAAACGCATTCCACGCCCTCCTCCACCAGAAGAAGCTTTCAACATAACAGGTATACCTATTTCTTTAGCTTTTAATTTTGCGTCTTCTACATTTAAAAGTATATCATCAGTTCCCGGTACAACAGGTACTCCTGCATTCTTCATGGTTTTCTTCGCATTAGATTTATTGCCCATCGCTGAAATAATCCCGCTAGATGGCCCAATAAAACTAAAATTATTTTCAGCACATATCTTTGAAAATTGATCTGACTCAGATAAAAACCCATAGCCCGGATGTATAGCATCAGCATTAGTTATTTCACCCGCAGCAATAATTCTTGGAATATTTAAGTAACTATCATTACTTTTTTCTGAACCTATGCAAATAGCCTCATCAGCAAATTTAACATGAAGTGAAAATTCGTCCGCTGTAGAATAAACAGCTACAGTCTTTATTCCTAATTCCTTACAAGCACGAATAATTCTGAGAGCAATCTCACCACGGTTTGCAATCAAAATTTTCTTAAACATATTTTTTATTTAGATATAATATATAGAGGCTGATTGTATTCTACTGGATCAGAATTATTAACAAGGACTTTGGAAATAACGCCACTTGATTCAGCTTCAATTTCATTCATTATTTTCATTGCTTCAATAATACATAAAACTTGTCCCTCTTTTACTTCGTCACCTATTTTTACAAAAGGTGGATCATCAGGAGTAGGAGAGTCATAAAAAGTCCCAGGCATAGGTGAAAGAAGCTCAGAGTCAGTGCCATCTATATTTTCAATAATATTCTCTTTTGCTTCTTTATCATCATCATTAATATTATTCAATGTTCTTTCTTCTTGAGTTACTGAGGTTGTAATTTTATCTTGACTAAAAGATGAAGATGAAATATCTGGATTCTTTTTGACTCTATATTTTCTGCCCCAAAAAACTACTTCAATTTCATTAATATTTGAATTTTCAAGTATATATATAATTTCTTTTAATTTATCTTGCCACATAAAGTAGTCCTTATTATTAGATAATTACTTTTTTGATCTTTCCACATATTCACCCGAACGAGTATCTATA
Organism: uncultured bacterium; assembly: GCA_964343085.1. Taxonomy (GTDB): domain Bacteria; phylum Fidelibacterota; class Marinisomatia; order Marinisomatales; family UBA1611; genus CAZLPW01. The sequence goes on from CAYFIF010000063.1 coordinate 5,406, forward strand.
CGTAAAATATCACCCTCATTAATGAAAAGAGGCACATTTAAGACATATTCTGTTTCTAATGTAGCCGGCTTTGTCGCACCCGTCGCGGTGTTACCCTTAAATCCGGGCTCAGTATTTGTAACTTTTAAATTTACATGTGAAGGCAATCTAATATCTAAAATTTCTGAACCATCAAAAATCAAATCTATATTAATTCCATCAATTAAAAAAAATTTTTGATCTCCCACAATCTCTTTGGTGACATTTACTTGCTCAAAATTATCATTATCCATAAAAATGAAAAAGTCATTATCCTGATATAAATATTGCATCGGTTTTGCTTCAACCCGAATAAATTCAAGTTTATGTCCTGAATTAAAAGTTTCATCTATAATTTTACCTGATTGAATATCTTTTAATTTTGTTCGAACAAACGCACCACCTTTGCCAGGTTTCACATGCTGAAATTCAATTATTTTCAACCTTTTATTTTTATGATATATTACTGATCCATTCCTTATATCAGCAGTAGTAGCCATTTTAAATTTTCCTCAATTTTGATATCACTATAATTTACAGCCTATGATGTTCTTAATAAAAATTTTAATAAACTAAGTAGTCTTTTTAATCCTCTTGAGAGTCTATAATTAATCTTATATTACCTAAATCAGTTTGCATTTTTTTTTCTTCAGCAAACGCCTGAGCATATTTTACTTTGTCTGCATATACAAGAATTTCAATCCATTTATTAAATAAATTGTCATCTAATATAAATAGTTTACGATTATCAATTATTTCTTTGGTATTCATTTCTAAAGTTCGGATAAAAATAAATTTTTCAAAAAATTCCCTCGAAATATGTGATAATTCATAATAAAATTCTTTGGGATCCTGGATTTGTGAAACATTATTCAAGCGATTTAACGCATATTTTTTTGGCGTAATTAATCGGGAATATTCAAATTTTTCATATTCCGGCTTTTTCCTTCTAATTATAATAAAAACTATTGCTACTAAAAAAAATATAAGAGCAACATAAAAAAAATATATTTTTGAAATCCATTTTTCATTTATTTTTACTGGGCCGATAAGAGGCCTCAATTTATTATTAATTGAAATATCAGAATTAGGAATGATATTTATTATGATGTTTGGAACATCAATGTGTGATTCATTAGGCAAAGATTTATTTAAAAGAATTTTATATTCTGGAGTTTTAAAACTACCTGTATCCCAAAACAATATTTCAAACTTAGCTTCAGCAAAAGTACCATTATTAATTATTGATTTAGTTCGAATTGACATATAATCATTATCAAAATTTTGGTCAGGAAAATCAATCAACTCCTCCTCATAATTTTCAACTTTAATTAACCAATTAAAAACATCACCAATACTGCCAGATGTAGTATCTATTTCTGATAAAACTGAAATACTGTTTGAAAAATTGAAAGAGATAAAAAATAAAAAAATAGATAAACGATGCATTAATTACGCATCTCTCTCATTTTAAAAAATTTTAATAGAGGTTCAACAAAATCTTGATTTGTAAAAATATCAACAACATCAAATCCAATTTTTTTTGACTTTTTATTAAAAGTATTTATACTATTTATAATATTTTCTTTCATCTTTTTACGTAAAATTTTTGAATTAGTATCAATCCAAAATTCATTTTTCGTTTCTTGATCTTGAATTTTTGCTAGGCCTATATTTGGAAAATTCACTTCAGCTGGATCAATTAATCTAATTCCCAATAAATCATGTTTTCTATTTAAAATTTTTAATGATTTCCAAAAGCCATCATCTAAAAAGTCAGATATAATAAAGACAACACTTTTTCGGTTTGCAACTTTTAATATAAAATCCAGAGTGTTTTTTAAGACTGTTCCTTCATTCCTAGCTTTAAAATATAAAAGTTCTCTAATAACTCTCATAACATGTGATTTACCTTTTTTCGGAACAATATACTTTTCTATATCTTCAGAAAATAAAATCAACCCTACTTTGTCATTGTTTTTTATTGCAGAAAAACCTAATACAGCAGCTATTTCTGCGCCTAATTCACGTTTTAAATGTTGAAATGAACCAAATTTTCCAGAGCTTGAAATATCTACAACGAGGTATACAGTTAACTCTCTCTCCTCCTCAAAAACTTTAACATATGGACTACCAATACGTGCAGTTACATTCCAGTCAATTAATCTTATCGGGTCACCAGGATAATATTCCCTAACTTCTGAAAAGGCCATTCCTCGACCTTTAAATATTGAATGATATTCACCTCCAAAAAGGTTGTTTACTAATCCTCGAGTACGAATTTCAATACGCTTAACCTTCTCAAAGATTTTAGTCGGAATCATTATATTTTATGGGACTTCTATAACTTCGAATAATCTATTTATAATATCATCTGAAGTAAGCTCTTCAGCTTGTGCCTCATAAGTAAGAATTATTCGATGCCTTAACACATCACTTCCAATATACCTTATATCTTCAGGTGTGACGTAGCCTCTATGCTCAATAAATGCTCTTGCTTTGGCTGCCCGAATTAAGTTGATAGTTGCTCGAGGAGAGGCTCCAAAATCTATAATATTATCTAAATCCTGTATACCATAATTGCTAGGATCTCTAGTTGCAAAAATCAAGTTCAAGACATAATCTTCAATCTTTTGGTCTACGTATATATTGTTAATTATCTTTTGGGATTCAATTATTTTATCAGTTGAGACCAAAGATTTTATTTTCTTAGGTTTATTAGGATTTGAATTCATTCTTAATACTTGTCTTTCGGAATTTTGTTCTGGATAATCCACTATCAACTTAAACATAAACCTATCAACTTGGGCTTCAGGTAGCGGATAAGTGCCTTCCTGTTCAATTGGATTTTGAGTCGCCAAAACTAGAAATGGTCTTTCCAAAAAATAAGAATTTTCTCCAATAGTGACTTGATGTTCCTGCATTGCCTCTAACAATGCACTTTGTACTTTTGCCGGAGTTCGATTGATTTCATCAGCAAGTATAATATTTGAAAAAATCGGCCCTTTTCTCGTATCAAACTCACCAGTTTTTTGATTATAGATTAATGTGCCTATTAAATCTGCAGGTAACATATCTGGAGTAAATTGAATTCTTTTAAAACTAGTATCGATAAGTTGTGCAATTGTATTTACTGTTAGAGTTTTCGCTAGGCCCGGAACCCCTTCAATAAGTATATGACCATCCGAAAGAACACCTATAAGAATCTTATTTATTAACTCATCTTGGCCAACAATGACTTCGGAGATTCCCCTTTTTAAATCATCAAGGAACAGCGATTTTTCAGAAATTTGTTTATTTAAATCACCTAAACTAGACTCAGACATCAGCAGTTTTATGTTATGATGTAGTAATATGTTTAAGTGCCGGAATCTCGTTTATATTCTTTCCTAAATATTCCAGCTCAAATTTTACAGACGGTACTAACTCATGTTTAGGAAATTGATTAATGAAATTTTCATATTCAATTTTAGCACTTTCAAAATCATTTAAGACATTTGCAAAAATATATCCTATCATAAATTGTGCATGCGGTTCTTGATTTGAACCAGGGTATATCATAGAAATTTTTCTATATTCTTGTATCGCAATCTTAAAATCTCTTAAATCATTCATATAAATATCACCAATCATATACTGTCCTTTTGGAGCAAGACCATGATCCTCATAATTCATAACCAAGTATTCTAGGTGTTCTATACTCTTTCTAATTAGTTTTCTTTTTCTAAGAGATTCTGATTGATTTAAAATCCATTCAGGAAATTGTTTTAGCTGCTCATCTGCCATTTGAGATTGCTTAGAATTTTTATAATTGTTTGAGGTTTTCTTTAAAGCATTAAACCCCCTATCTAAATCATTTTTCCAGTTTAAATAAATCATTGCAAGTTTATATTGTGCAAAAGAAGCAAG
>CAYFIF010000064.1:0-9305 GCA_964343085.1 uncultured bacterium
CAGCCTTCACCTGTGGCATTATAAGAATAATAGTTTTCACCCTACAGTATTATATTTTTCTGGTAACTCCTTTAATATCTCTCATAGAATTTTTCATATTGACCTATTTAAGGAAATTGGTGTAAATGCCATAATGTTTGATTATAGAGGCTATGGCTTGAGCTCAGGTTCAATTGATTCCAAGGACTCATTTTATGAAAGCGCTGGAGTAGCATTTCAGTTTCTACTGAATAAATTAAAAATTCCGAAAGATCAAATTATTTTCTGGGGACATTCAATGGGCGCTCCTGTTGCAACAAAAATTTTAGGCAGTAATAATATCCGTGCTATTATCTTAGAGTCCCCAGTAACAAGGATAGAAGATATTGGTAAAAAAAATTATCCTTTTATACCGATCTCATATATTCTAAAGTATGATTTTGATACATATAAATACATCAACGATAGCGATTCCCCTCTATTTCTTATTCATAGTAAAGATGATGAGACTGTACCTTTTTTGTTTGCTCAAGATTTGTTTGAATTCATTAGCAGAGATAATAAACAAATTTTGGAAATTAGTGGTAGCCACAGGTTTGGCTCATACAATAGTTACCAGAAATATTATAATGGAATTAGAAAATTTTTAAATTCAATAAATTAAAATTTTTAATAAAATAAATCATGAAGGACTCTAAACGAAAATTAGCAGCGATAGTATTCACTGATATAGCTGGTTTTACGAAACTATCAGCTAAAAATGAACCCATTAGAGATTTTACCGTTGCTTTTCGTATTTTTAAGTTATTTGATTTAATTGGAAATCAAGGGTTAGCAGATAAGTATCTACAACAGTGCTATGATTAAATGATAGAAAACAGTTTAAAGATAAAAGATAGAAAACTAAGGGAAAAATTTTTAAAAAAATACTTTTGGTGTATCCGTGTCAACAATGCATGGAATAGGAGGGCATCATCTTAAATGACTGAGCAATCAAGGAAATTAGCTGCAATAGTTTTTACAGATATTGTAGGGTTCACCAAACTTTCTTCAGAAAATGAGCCTCTCGCGATGGAAACACTATCTCTCCAACGAGATACTCTAAAACCAATTGTTGAAAAATATAATGGAGAGTGGTTAAAAGAAATCGGTGATGGCTTGTTATTGTCTTTTCAAACTTCAAAGGAAGCGGTCGATTGTTCTATAGAAATCCAAAATACAATTAAAAATATTGCTAACCTTAACATAAGGATTGGGATACATCAGGGAGAGGTTATAATCCAAAATGGAGATGTCCTGGGCGATGATGTAAACATTGCCTCAAGAATCGAAACCTATGCCCCTAGTGGTGGTATCGTTGTGACTGATAGGGTTCATTCATCATTGGCAAGGGATCCGCTGTATCAATCAATCGATATTGGTAAGCCTGAGCTAAAGGGCGTGGCTCAAACTATTAATTTATTTTGTTTATCATCACACGGTCTTCCAACAATAAAAAATAATTTAAAAAAGATAAACAATAGTAAAAGATCAATTAAAAGAAATTTGCCAATATATGCTGGGTTTTTTTTTACATTTAGCCTGATGGTTTTATTTTTGATTAATAAATCTTTTAATAATAAGGCTGTTAATGATTTATCTATAGCTGTTTTACCTTTTGCGAATATGAGTGCAGATAAGGATAATGAATATTTTAGCGATGGTATCACAGAGGAGATCCTTAATTCTCTGGCTCAAATTCAGGAGCTTAATGTTTCAGCTAGGACATCTTCTTTTGCTTTTAAAGGAAAAAATGAAGATGTAAGAGCAATTGGTAAAAAACTTGGTGTTGCTAATGTTTTAGAAGGTAGTGTCAGAAAATTTGGTGATGACATAAGAGTCACAGCACAATTAATTCGGGTTGGTGACGGTTTCCACTTATGGTCTGATACTTATGATAGAAAATTCGTGGATATATTTAACGTTCAAAAAGAATTATCAGATGCTATAGCTAATCAGCTAGAGGTCAAGCTTATAGGGAGCAATGCTGTAAATAAAAGATCTGGCACAACAAGTAATCCTCGGGCCTTGGATCTGTATATGAGAGGAAGATTTTTATGGAATCAAAAAAAAGAAGAGCCTTTACTTAAGTCAATAGAGCATTTTAAAAAAGCACTATCACTAGATAGCAATTATGCTTTATCCCAAGCAGCTATTGCGGACGCATATTTTTCTCTTGCCAGAATAAAAAGATGGACCATTGATCAAAGTGAAAGAAATATAATATTAAAGAATTCTGAGGATAATGCTTTAAAAGCCCTTGAAATAGATCCATCATCAGGAGAAACGTATGCGGTTTTAGGGATTCTCTATTCCGGCTTAGATGTATCGAGGGACTGGAAGTTTGATATATTAAAATCTGAGGAGTATTTTAAAAAGTCAATTGAATTAAATCCCGAATACCCCACGGTATATCAGTGGTACTCTGAATTTTTACGTTCTGAAGAAAATTATAAAAAATCAAAACTGATGATAGATAAGGCACTGTCCTTAGATCCTTTTTCAGCCTCAATAAACCTTACTGCTGGAGAGTTTTATAGTAATAAACTTGGAAAGCTGGAAGAGGGACTGGAGTATTTTGATAGGGCTTTTGATTTAGATCCATCAATAATCTATGGTTCCGCTAACTTTGCATATACGGTTCTATTAGAGAGATTTTATAAGTGGGAAAAAGCTGAAGAGTCTTGGATTCATGCATATAAAACAGATTCAACCTTTTATGGAACCTTATGGGGGATGACTTCGCACTATTTGAATAGAGGGATGCTAGACCATGCTGAAAAATATTTTTCTAAATTACTAATGCATTATCCTCTTGGAAGCGGAAAAATGCCATCTGATAATGATACCTATGATCTGGCTGCATACAAATATTTATGTTCGGATGATTTTAAAAATGCTCAAGATGCAATTTTGTCTAGAGTCAGATTCGATCCATGCATTGATTGGCTACTGTTTGATCTTTCTATAACCTTTTCAAGGTTAAATCAGATTGACAGAGGATTAAACATGATCGATAGTTTAAATCAACTGTGTTCTCAAAGGAAGCACATGTTTAATGTCGTACCGATAACTGAAGATATGCGCTCAAGGTTAAATAATTTTTCTTTTTGGAGTAAAACTATTCTAATCTCTATAGAAGGGGATGGAAAACCTATAAATCAAGAAATAGAAAAGCTTAAAGGTAATGATGATCTTGAAATTGTTTCTTGTCGAGCACATTTAAGAATTTTCAGCAAAGATTATAAAGAAGCTCTAGATGATTTTGAAATTTTAATTGATAATTTTGAACCGCCAAGGTTTTTTCTTGAAAATCCGATTTATGATTCAATTCGAAAATATGAAGGGTATAATAAATTGATAAAAAAAATGAATCTAGAATCTAAAAATCTGTAAAAAAGTTGTTTTTATATGGATTAAATGAACAATTTCTTTTACATATTTATAGTTAAATATGTTATAAGTGTAAATTTTTTGTATAAATGGGAGATTATATTATGAAAAAAATAATTCAAGCGTTGCTATTAAGTACGATTTTTCTTTCTTGCTCAGCGTCAAAAAAAACGTATACTATTGATGAAATTCTTTCATCAGCTCAAATTGATCCAATGTCCAAATATATTCATTCAAATGGGAATATATTTTCTTTTGATAATTCTTCTATCATTGTTAGCATAAACAAAACAGGTGTATATAATGCGTTCTCAATTAATATTAGTGATGGCATAATGAAGTCTATCACAGAGAATGATAAAAATGCCGCATATGTTAAAACTTATTTCCCTAATGATAATAGGGTCATATATCAGTCTGATATTGGTGGAAATGAGTTGGATCATGTCTATGTAAAAGATAACAAAAAAGGTGTAATAGATTTAACGCCAGGGAATAATTTAAAGGCCTCATTTTTTGATTGGTCAGAAGATGGTAGCTCATTCTATATAACATCAAACAGTAGAGATTCTAGGTATTTTGATCTATATCGCTATAGCTCCAGTGACTATGAAAGAAAGATGATTTTTAAAAATGATAGGGGCTATAACATCGATGCAATATCTAATGATGGTTCCCTAATCGCTCTTAGCAAAACAAATTCACGCTATGATTCTGATATTTTTATCTATAATGTAATCAGTGGCGAATATGAATCAATAAATGAGACTAGGGGAGATGTAAGCCAATCTGTCCAATATTTTTCAAATGATTCAAAAAAACTGTGTTTATTAACAGATCAAAATAGCGAGTTTCAATATTTGGTTGAATATAATATTGAAAACGGCAATCTTGAGACTATATACAAACCAGATTGGGATATTAAATATTCTTTTTTATCTCCTAATAAAAATTATCGTGTTGTGGCTATAAATAAGGATTCAAAACGAACTATTAAAATTTTTGATTTAAACAAAAATAAATTCTTAGAATTGCCTGAATTGGATAATTTTATACTTTGGGGTGCGCATTTCTCCAGAGATGATAAACAAATTATATTTTACGCAGAAACAGGAAGATCTCCAGTAGATATTTACCACTTTGATCTAGATAGAAAAAGCCAACGAAGGCTAACTTGGAATCTAAATAGTAGCATAAAAGAAAAAGATTTGGTTAAGGGTGAAGTTGTCAGATTTAATTCATTTGATGATGTAGAAATTCCGGGGATCTTATATAGACCGCAAAATGCTAGTAATAGTACAAAGGTCCCTGCGATGATTTGGGTGCATGGAGGTCCCGGCGGCCAGTCTATGCTTGGATATAGAGATGATATCCAGTTTTTAGTGAACCATGGATATGCGATATTTGCAATTAACAACCGTGGCAGCGGTGGCTATGGTAAAACATTTCAAATGATGGATGATCAAAAACATGGGAAAGGTGACCTGGATGACTGTATCGCTAGTAAACAAATGTTAATCGAAACGGGCTATATTGATCCAAACAGAATTGGTATTATAGGCGGAAGCTATGGTGGTTTTATGGTTTTGGCTGCGCTAGCGTTTAGGCCGCAAGAATTTAAGGTTGGGGTTGATATTTTTGGAGTATCTAACTGGGTAAGAACACTTCAATCTATCCCACCATGGTGGGAATCTGCGAGAAAGTCTCTTGAAATAGAATTAGGAGATTTTTCTGACACTGAGTATCTCAAATCAATATCACCTTTATTTCATGCTGATAAAATTCAAAAACCCTTACTGGTTCTCCAAGGTGCAAATGACCCAAGGGTCTTAAAAATTGAATCTGATGAGATAGTTGAAGCGGTAAGAAAAAACAATGTACCAGTCGGCTATGTAGTTTTTGATGATGAGGGTCATGGGTTTGAAAAATTAAAAAATAAGAAAAAAGGTTACCTATCAATTTTATCTTTTTTGGATGAGCACCTAAGCAACTAATTAATTATTGACATTTTAAATATAGGAATATAGTTTCTAGTGATATTTGTGTTAAAACCGGGAGAATAATATGCAAAGACACGTTTTGTTTGTACCTGCCCTTTTATTATCAAGTTTTCTTTTTGCGGCGGTTACTGGAACAGTAAGTGATCAGTCTGGGGACCCTCTAATTGGAGCCAACGTGGTTGTGGAAGGCACTAGCCTGGGAGCTGCTACAAAGGCTGATGGATCATTTTCTATTGATTACGAACCAACTGGAGAATTTTCATTGGTAGTTACATACATTGGCTACAAGAAAATGACAGTTACAACTAGTGAGACGACAGATCTAGCATTTAACCTAGAGCAAGATGTTTTTGCATCTGAGGCTGTAGTGGTAACTGGTATGGGCTCTGAAAGAAGTCTTGGAAATACAGAGGTTTCAGTTTCTAGACTTGATGCTTCATCTCTTAGTGAGACGAACGCTTTTAGCGATGTATCCCAGATGCTTTATGGAAAGGTGTCAGGCGTTGATATTCGTAAGGCGAGCGGAAATGTTGGCGGAGGTTGGAGATTTGATGTTCGAGCTGGTGGAGGTCTCAATGGTGATGAACAGCCGGTTATATATATTGACGGTGTCAGAATGGATAACGAGGAATTTTATTCTGCATATGCAGGAGGACAAGGGGTTTCAACATTGGCAGATCTTAATCCAGAAGATATTGAGAGTATTGAAATCTTGAAGGGACCAGCTGGCGCAACAACATATGGTACAAATGGTTCCAACGGTGTTGTGTTGATAACTACAAAAAAAGGTGGCGAACAAAATCGGGCTGATGGAAAAAGTTATACGATGAAATATAAGCAAGTAACTGGAACAAATGAGGCTTCTTATATTTATGATAATGATAAAGATGGCTTATATTCTGCTGATGACCTCAATAAGGTTCATACCCCTGGTAAGATTGAGCAGCGCAATCTTAGTATTGCTGGTGGAACACCCGGACTAAACTACTATATTGGTTTAGATGATCGATATGAAGAAGGTCTTACTCTCAATAAAAAACAAAATTACATGGATAGGCAAAGCGCGAGATTAAATGTTGATATTGCTGCTTCAAAAAATTTAAACGTATCTGTCTCAACAAATTATGTAAGAAACAAAAGAACAATACCTGAGAACGATAATGATATTTTTGGTTGGTTGGGAAATACTTACTGGGCTGTAGCGCAGTATGATGAGAATGGTGATCCACTCCTTAATTCCGCAGATGATAACGATGGCAGTGGTCGTGCAAATGGCACTCAACAGTATCAACCATATTATTTTACTGATAGTTCAGATATAAATAAGATCTATTATTGGGTTGAGTCAAAAAGATTTATAGGGTCTTTGTCTCTTAATTATAGGCCGATAGATGGGCTTCTTTTAAGAGGTAGAATTGGTGTCGATGATTCTCATATAAAAGAGGATAAGACTCATAATACACCTTTTCCAACTTTGTGGCCTTTAGGAAAGAGGTTAGCGTTCATAAGACAGAATCAGGAAATTTCTTATGAAATGGGTGCATCCTATACTAGAGCATTTGGGCCAGTTGAGTCAAAAACATCAATGACGACACAGGCCTTTGACCAAAGAAATCAAGGACTGGGTTTAGAAAAGATAAACTATATTACTCCTGCCATATCTAATATAGGAGCAGGCGAAGAGCTGTCATATGGGGATGAAGAATTTTACCACGCTAGAGATGGTGGAACTGCATTTACTGAAGAGCTATCTGTAATGGACCAATATTTCCTTACCTTTTCTAATAGAAGAGATTTTGGGAGTACAATTGGTTCAAAAGCCTCACAGGTATCATACACTGGTTACAGACTTGGATGGAGAGCAGATAAGACTCTCGGTTCTATGATGCCTTCATTCGTTTCAATGCTTAAACCTAGATTCGCCTATGGTGAGAGTGGGGTTCTTCCAGGCTTAGCAGATAATATTGCATTACTTTGGGAGGCTTCCTCTGGAGGTGCTGGTAGCGGTGGTTCAATCAGTATAATTGGTAATGAGGAAATTAAACCAGAAAAAATTAAAGAAACTGAAATTGGTTTTGATGCAGAGTTTAATCTACCATCGAACTTAGGTGCTTTAAGTTTAGAATTTACCACATACAGTCAAGACGCTGAGGAGTCTCTTGTAGGTAAAGAAAATTCCCCATCCACAGGTCTTACTGCAAGCAGTATGCCTATTAATGTTGGGAAAATGGAAATGTCAGGAACGGAGTTATTACTTAAATACTCTACTGACATTGGTGCATTGTTAGGTCGCCCTAATATGCTCCAGGCGGATGTGTCATACTCATCTAGTCACAATGAAAATGAGGTTATTGCTTTAGATAACGGTGAATTTGATGCTCAGCCCATTTATAGTAGCTTTAATGCACAGGTGATTCAGCCAGGTCTACCAAAATATGGATGGTACAACCTATCTGTTCTTGGTGCAAAGTTTGATGCGACGACTGGTCTATATAGTGGTGTTCAGTTAGATACTGTTACTCAGGCGATGTGGAACACTGATTCAACATACCTATCAAGATATGCCAGCGCAACTGGAGTTGGAAGCCCTTATAAAAAGTATTTAGGCTTATCTGCTCCTTCAGACATTAAATATCTTTCTGTTAATGTAAGTGTCATGAGGAATCTAAAAATATATGCTTTGTGGAACTGGAAGTCCGGACATCTTATGTCTAACGATACAAAGAGATACGGTGTTTACTTTGGAAGTAATAGGACTCGAAACGAGTTAGGCGACAAACTAGGTTTTGGTGGAGAGGAACCATTATCCGGTATAGAGCCGCTTGTTGATTTTGATGAATATGGCAATACAATTGGAATAAAAGCTGGCAAAGAGTCTGAATATGAGCAAGTCGCTAATGATTACGCTTTTACAGATGCAGGATACCCAGCTAATTACCTTAGTGATGCTAGTTTTACCAGGCTTAAGGAGCTGAGCATTAGCTACAACATGCGTGACCTATTACAGAGGTTTAATCTTAATGTTATTAATGATGTTCAGGTATACTATTCAATTCAAAATCTTTGGACCAAGACAGACTACAGTGGATCAGATCCTGAGGTTAACTGGAGCGGTGCAGATACTATTGACAGGGGCCAAGATTTTTTAACAGCGCAACATCCGAAGGTTTATACTTTTGGTTTAACGGTAACTTTCTAAGGAGTTGAAAATGAAACATATTACAAATACATGTATAATTGCTTTAATGATCTTCAACATTTCTTGCGAGGACGCTTGGTATCAGAAAGTTGATCCCCTTATAGACGTTGCTGAAGATAGAGAATTAAAGGATAGGGACGATCTGCCTTTTTTAACAAAAGGTATACTTGTTAATCTTATGTATGTGCACGCAGAATTAGCAAGCGCAAGCGATCTTTTATCTGATCAGATTGAGTTTAGTCAAACTGTTAATAACGCAACCTTTACATCATATGACCAAATAGATGGTAGGGGTCGCGTTGATTTAAATGATGATGGAGCGCAATACGATGATAACTATAGCTGTGCCGGTAATTATGCTGCAAACGGACGCTTTCGCAAGCATGCAGATCTTTTAATAGAGACTGTTTCTGCGTTAGACGCTTCTAATGCTACTATGGATGACACAGCGGCATTCTATACTGGTTATTTAGCTGGAGGTTTATCGCGTGCGTTTTATGCTACATATTTTGCTTTGACAGATGATGGTGATCCTGGCAGTCCGATTGATGACAGCCCGATGATTTCTACTGCTGATATGTTTGCCGATGCTCGGTCTAAATATTTAGCCGCTGTACCATACGCCAATGATGCAGAGAAAAGAATCTTGCACTCCCTTATTGGGAAGACATATCTTCTTGAGGAAAATTGGGTAG
>CAYFIF010000065.1:0-9287 GCA_964343085.1 uncultured bacterium
TTTGTAGTATCCTTCAATCTGCAATTTATATATACCTCGAATGTACTCTTCATAACCAAGCACATATTGGATAGATTTCCCAGGATCTACACTAGTGTCAACAGCAATCCATTGGTCTAGGATCGATGGATTAAAATCATCTTGAAACGTGCAGATAAATTGATGGTAATTACCAATTGAAAAATTAATATAACGATCTTCAGTAAGCAGGTATTTTGAGCCAAACCTTAGATCCGGAAAAATTTTATCTGAATAGACATCATAGTAATTTATTCTTAGTCCTGGCTCTAAAATGAATGTACTGCTTGGACTGTACTTTATCTTTACATATTGAGCAAATTCCAAAGGCATTGTTTTTATCTCAAACTGTAAGGAATCTTGAAAGCTGTTGAGATATTGGAAACCAAGCTTTTTATACTGTAGGCCAAATTTTACATTAGTCTGGGGAGACTTAAACCAGGTTAAATTTGCAGAAAATGTTTTATCATCAATCTCATTTTCACTCAATAATCCACTTGAACCTCCTAAACCGAATTCTGTAAAAAATACACTGTTTGCAGCTAAAAAATTGCCAATTAATCTCTCCGAAAATACTCTTCTATATTGAGCACTAATTGTCTGATTACCCCATCTAGCTGATAAACCAAAAGTATCAAAAATGAGGTCATCAATACCATTATAGAAACTAACTGATATACGGTCTTTCTCTGTAAGATCAGAAAAAACATGACTCTGAATATCGTAAAAATAATATGGTGGAACCCTAGCCGCAGTTGCTGGAGGTAATATTTTTGGTAATAATATATCAAAGTAAGTTCTTCTCCCAGAAAGCAACCAAGCACCTTTATAAAAAGGCCCCTCCAATGTAGCTTGAGAGGAGAGTAAAGATAGATTTGCCTTACCTTGAAAACTTTTTTGGTTACCTTCTCTGCTTATAACATTCAAAACGGCTGATAATCTTCCACCATACTCTGCATTGTATGCTCCCTTTATTAATTCCGCCTCTTTCACCCCGTCAACAATAAAATTAGAAAAGACTCCCCCCAAATGAGATGGATTATAAACAGTAATTCCATCAAGTAAGATTAAATTTTGATCTGTATTACCGCCCCTAATAACAAGGCCAGTACTAAACTCAGAGGTAGTTAAGACTCCAGGTAAGGATTGGATAGTCCTAAAAAGATCTGGCTCTGCAAGAGCTGGAGCTGCTTTCATCATCCGTGGACTTAGGTTTATCTTACTAGGCTGGATATTATTTCTTCTCTGTAATTTTTCCGCACTTACCTCAACCTCAGTTAATTCTACTAAGCTTTCAACTAATTGAATATTTAATTTTTTTGACTCTCCCTGGAGAAAGTCTAATTCTTTGCGAAAAGACTTAAAACCTACATAAGAAACCATAACTGTATTTTTGCCCTCAGCCACTGTCTGAATAATATAATAACCATTTATATCTGTAGCCATACCTTGTCCAGTTTCAATTAGTATTACATTGGCTCCAATCAATGCTTCCCCTGAACTAGAGTCTGTTACAAACCCAGATAATATTCCTGTTTGTCCATGGAGCTGAGCACATAAAAACAGAAGAACAAGAATTTTTAATTTATCCATAATCAATTAGTTCCCTAAATATTTAAGATTCTCTATAGCAAATGGAATAGGCTCAACTTTATATTTTTTAAATAAACTTTCAGAGTCGCATACACTGCCTTTGATTAAATCATTAAGTTGATCCTTACCAGCAGGAAACCATTCAAACCTATCTAATAATCCAGCGATTGTCGAAATCACAAAAAATGGTGCAGGTAGCATAATTATTTTTTGACCAGTTACTGAGGCTATTGATCTAACAATTTCATTCCAACTAACCTGCCTCAGCCCACCAATTTCAATTGTATTTTTAATCATCTCATCATCAGAAAGAGCTTTAACAAATATGGTTGCAACATCTTTAACATGAACCATGCTCAATTTATAATTTCCGGAATCAAAGGGGTTTAATCCATTAAAAAATGAAGGAGCGGGGAAAGGAATAAACTTTGGAAAAGGTACTAGATTTAACATTAATTTATCAAGCATCATACAAAACTCTGGCCTATCTCCTCCTCTAGGATCGCCAAATAGACTTGAGGGTCTAATTATTGTCCAATTAAGGTTTGTATTTTTTATTGCTTGTTCTGATAGATGTTTAGCTTGCATATACTTTGAGCCACCTGGATCAGGGCTTGCTCCCAGTGCGCTCATAAGTAAAAATCTTTTAATCCCTTGATCCTCCGCTATTTTAGCTACTACTTGAGAACCTTTAAACTGCAACCTTTCATTTGTTAAATTTTTAGCTGGAAATTCCCTTATCAAAGCTATCAGATAAATAACGGCATCACAACCCATCAAAGTTTCCTTGATTGCATCTTTATCATCTATATCTCCAGATACAATTTCACATTTTTCTGATTGTATAACTTTATATTCCGATCCTTTGCGCACCAATAATCTTGGAATATGATCATTCGCTATAAGTTCGTCAATTATGTACGAACCTACAAAACCAGTCCCACCAATAACAGAAACTTTCATTATTTATCCTCCGTTTTAAGAATATATTGTTCAAGTGTTAAATAAGATACTGGCACCAATAAAAGAGTTATTGCTGTAGCAAAAAGTACACCAAAAGAAAGTGACACAGCCATGGGTATCATAAATTTAGCTTGGGTACTTTTTTCTAAAATTAAAGGAATTAGTCCAACAAAAGTAGTCAAAGATGTAAGGAAAATAGGCCTGAATCTTCTGGGCCCTGCTTCAAGGACTGCCTCTCTTATGGTATTACCTTCGTTTCTATATCTATTTATAAAATCAACCATTACCAAACTATCATTTACAACAACACCAGTCAAGGCGACTATACCCATCATGGATAAAATAGATAAGTTCATTCCCATAAAAATGTGCCCAATTACAGCACCAGTTATACCAAAGGGTATAGATGACATTACAACCAGAGGCTGAAAATATGATTTAAAGGGAATGGCTAGTAGCATGTATACAACTATCATAGCTAGTAGAAAATTTTTACCCAAAGATTTCAAGTTTTCACCCTGTTCTTGTTGTTCTCCTTCCAGAGAGTAACTGACAGAATTGTATTTTTTCAATATTCGGGGAATAATATTTTTTGTGAGTGATGCAATTACTTCATTACCATTTGTAATAGAAAGGTCTACATCAGCCGTAACATTAATCGATCTTTTTCGATCTTTTCTCTCGATAGAAGAAAGACCCTCTCCAATCTCTAATTGGGCAATCTGCCTAACTGGAATTGTAGACCCGTTGGGTGTTAAAATCATCATGTTCTCTAAGTGAGATATCGAAGATCGTTGGCCTTTCGGATATTGCAACATTATTTTTAATTCATTCCTACCTCTTTGTACCGTTTGCACTTCTAATCCATAAAAGGCTTCTCTAACTTGTCCTGCAACCATCATCATATTAACTCCATAATTTTTTGCTGCAGGTAAAAGATTGATTGAAATTTCCTCTTTCCCTACATTGTAAGTATCACTTACATCAAACACACCGGGGAATCTTACCAATTGAGACTTTAGCTCATTTTTTGCTTGGATCAGATCATCCATGTATTTGCTAGATAATTGGATATTGATGGGATCTCCTGCAGAAAAAAGGTCAGACTTAAATGATAATTCTTTAACTCCGGGTATCGTAGGCATCAGTTTCCTCCATCTTCTAACAACCTCCTCTGTGCTAATTGTCCTTTTCTCTGAGGGCGCAAGTTCAAGCGCAACTTCGGCCATATTTGGACCCGCATATAAAGCATTCAAATTTCCGGGCCCTCTAGATGTTTTCGTCAGCATAGGTAAATATCCTATTGTTGATAACCTATTTTTTATGATTCCCTGATTTGGAAATTCTTTATTTAATTCTTTTTCTAAAAAAGAAGCAGCTTGTTCTAAGTATTTAAATCCTTCTTCGGTTACTTCTAGAGGTGTTCCAGAGGGATATTCTATTGTTGCAATAGCTAAGTCATCTTCGACAGCTGGGAAAAACGAAAATTTCAAAAAACCACTTAACATTACACCTATAGTAAGTACAAATATTCCAGCAGCAAAGAAAAGTGTTGATAATGGATTGTCAATTGCTTTGGTGAGTACGGGTTTATAGTAATATTTTATAAAATGTTTGAGTCTTGATACTATTTTGTTCTGAATATTTTGCCATTTTTTAGATACTAATAATAATATTTGACTATCAGGTTCTTTATCACTACTATGAGCCAAATGAGCTGGTAAAATTGTGAGACTTTCAATTAATGACCATACCAATACAGATATAACCACTAATGGGAAAATTCTCCAAATCGACCCTATTTCTCCTTCAACAGAAAGCATTGGGGCAAATGTAGTCATAGTCGTCAAAACTGCAAAAAAGACCGGTGTTGAAACCTGAGATGCCCCTTTTACTGCAGCCTCTTCTGGAGCCATCCCTCTCTCCTTAAAAAGAGCAATATTTTCCCCAACAACAATAGCATCATCCACAACAATACCAAGAACTAGAATGAAAGTAAAAAGAGAAAGCATATTGATTGAAAGATTTAAGGGAGCAAACAACCAAAATCCGCCCATAAAAGAAATAGGAATCCCAAGAGAAACCCAGAATGCTAATTTTGGTTTCAAAAAAAGAGCTAAAACAAAAATGACCAATACCAAACCTTGTCTAGCATTTCGTACTATAGTTTCAATCCTAGAACTAAGTATTCTAGCTTCATCATCCCACGCAGTAAGAGTAACTGAATTTGGGAGTTCTTTATTTTTATTATTTACGTAATTCTTAACGGCCTCCGATACATCTAATGCGTTTTGATTCCCAACTCTAAAGACTGTTATCAAGTTTGCTTTGTCTCCATTAAAGAAGAAGTCAAGTTCAAATTGATCAGAGAATGTATCTCTGATAGAACTAATATCTCCTAAGTAAACAATTGCCCCATTTAAATCGGTTATAATAGGAATTTTTGCAAAATCATATGTTGAATATCCTTGGCTATTAGATCTAATCAATATTTCTCCATCAGAAGTTTTAATACTGCCGCTGGGCATATTTATTGACCATTTTTGAATTGATTGAGCGATCTGTTGAAATGACATGTTGTACTTTCGAAGAGAAGCTTCATCAATATCTATGGCGATTTCTGTCTCTAGATCTGCAACTATTGAACTAAAGGTTACTCCAGAGAGTCCATCGATTTCATCTTTGATATCCTCAGTTAACTTATTGAGAACATTATCATCTAAATCACCATGTAATGCAACTGAAATAACAGGGTTTGACCCTACAATTTTTTTGCAGATTGGTTTCTCAACATTTTCAGGAAAAGATTCTATTGCATCCACCTCAGCTTTGACTCGATCAAGCATATCGTTTATATCTTCTCCAGGAAGCAATTCAATTCGAACTGATCCAACATTCTCAGATGATGTTGAGGTAATTTTCTTTACCCCCTCTAATCCTTGAAGTCTCTCTTCGATCTTTATACATATTGCTTCTTCAACATCAGAGGGTGTTGCTCCCGGATAAACAGTAGATACATTGATTATATTCAAATCGATCTCAGGAAAAACTTCCATTTTTAATAGAGGTATTGTAGTCGCTCCCGAGATGATAATTAACATCATCAATAGATTTGCAACAACCTTATTATTTACAAACCATCGAATAATTTTTTCCATAAGCTCTACTTCAGACTAAACGTAACCCTTTGACCATTAATTAATGATGATAAACGAGACGTTAATAATCTGTCACCCCTTTCTATACCATCATTAACTAAAGCAAATTCATTTTCATATCTTATTACATTTATCGGCCTACTCATCAGTTCCATATTTTTATCAACTACCCAAATAGATTCATTTCTAATGTAGCTTCTGGAAATCACGTAGACATCTTTAACCTCAACTCCTTTTATCTCAGCCTGGGCATATTGGCCAATAAGAATTGGGTTTAATCCAGAACTGAAATCATTGTCTAAACTAGCGATGACAGATAACATTCTTGTTTTTGGATCAACTTCTGCCTCAGCTCTAACTACTTTTCCTGTTATATTTTTCCCACTAAAAATAAAACTAACTTCTAGCCGTTTATCATTAGGAATTTCTAGACCATTAAATTCTAATCCTGTAAAACTAACATCTTGATCTGCAATGGGTAACTGAATTTCAAAGTTATCTGTAGCATAAATATTTCCAAGTAAAGTGCCTGGAAATACAGTGGAACCAACATCAGTATTTTTTGATTTAACTCTGCCTCTAAAAGGTGCAATAAATATTGCTCTTCCTAAGTTTCTTTTTGCTCTTTCTAAATTTGCTTCAGCAGCACTTAGTGTAGCATTCGCTTGAGCTAATTGTGGTTTTCTAAGAGCAAGAGCCGAACCGGCACCGCCACCAACTCTGTTCCATTCTTTGCTTGCAAGGTCAGATTCAGCTTTTTCCCTTTCCAAGTTTAATTTGGCATTCAAAACATCCGCCTCAGCGGTAATTAAGGCTAGTTCATAGTCCCTTCTATCAAGTATTATTAGAGTATCTCCTTTGTCAAAACTTGAGCCATTTTCCATTTTTGATGACACCCACTCAACCCGGGCACTAAGTTCAGATATAAGATTTAGATCAGATTTAGGCTTGACAAAACCTTGCGAAGAAATTAATGCATTTACATTTTGAGGCATGAGTAACATGGTTTTAACAAAGGGTATATTTTTTTTGGTTTCTTCTGCTACCGCTTCAGGCTTATTAATTATCATTACGTAAGCTGCGATGGTTGATATTATTAAAAAAAAAGGACCAAGAAATTTTTTCATTTTTCCACCTAATTATTTATTTTTGGAGTCAAAGTCCAGACTTCCACCTATGGCTAGAAACAGTTTTAGTCTATTCTCAATTGATTGGCGTTGAAGAATTAAATTCTGAGATCGAATTGAGTTATACTGCCTTTGACTATTAAGTACAGATTCTAGGGTAGTGATCCCTTTATCATATCTCTCTTTTGATAAATCGTATGCATCTTTTGACTGTTCTACAGCAAATTTAATAGCGTTAATCTGAATTATTAAAGAACGATCAATTTGTAATAGTTGTTCAACTTCCGAGAATGCCTGAAGCAGAGCTTTTTTCAGATCCTGTTTTGACTTCTCAAAGGAAGCTTCCTGTATTTTTACATTTGACCTAAGCCTATTACCATTAAATAATGGAGCAGACAAACTTAAACCCAGATTCCATATTCCAAAATCCTCATCAAGAATATCTTCATAATTTTTAGTTGATGTACCAACTGTACCAGATAAGAATATGCCTGGAAGTAGATTTCGTTTTGCTTGTGCTATTCGATATCCACTAGCTTCAATTTTTAACAAAAGGCTGTATATATCGGGGCGACTCTTTAGAATAGATGCTGGAACAATGTTCGGGATATCAGGTAAATTATCCGGAAGTTGATTTTCCTTTATAAATTTTCCAGAGGGATATTCCCCCAAAATAATTTGTAATTGGCGACTAATGAAAGATAACTGATTCTTTCGACTTTCATTTTCTATAATCGCAGTTGAGACAGAGGTCTCAGATAGGCGGTAATCTAAGCTTGACCTTAAACCTTTTTCGTAACGCTTTTTTACAAGATCCCTGATTTCAATCAAACTCTCATAAGATTCCTCAGAAAGTGAAACTTGTGCAGCAGCTTCAACACATTGAAAATACAAGATTGCGCTTCTTACAAGTAGAGAAAATCCGATATAGGAAAGATCGTGATTAATCGCCTCATAATCTGTTTTTGCAGCCCGCCTTTCGTTTAAAAGCCTCCCCCATATATCTATTTCCCATTGATAATTAATGCCTAAGCCATATGTTTTATTTTCAAATGATATAACTTCACTAGCAGTATTAGAAGCTGCACTAGAAGTGTCAGTATTTGATGGCGGTAAAAAAGAATCCGCAAAACCAAATGCAGACAAATTTTGAACACTCTCTGATTTATTTATGCTTGTACTGATTGATGGAAAGATATTAGCACCAGCAATTTTTGCGTTATTATAGCTAATTTTTTGGTTTTCTAATAGAGCTATAAGATCAGGACTTTGCTCTTTGACCTTTATTAAAAAGGTATCTAGAAAGTGATTGTTAAAATAAGCTGACCAATCCACCGTTCTTCCACCATCTGAATGTATTGGAAATGACCATTCTTCTGGTATTTCAAAATCTAATTCTTGTGAAGTAATCTTATTTCTAGGAATACAAGACACACTAATGAAAATACAAAGAATAGAAATTAGCAATGAAGAACTAGATCTCATTTTAATCGATGGTTAAATTTTCAATTATTTTATTTAACACTTTTTTGAAAATAGCTATTTCATCTTCATCAATTCTACCCCTTACTTCTTCACGAGTTTTTTCCATTATCGGCAGGACATCATAAAAAAGTTGCTCTCCTAGATTGGTGAGCACTACTCTTTTGATACGATGATCAATCTGATCTGAAACTCTAACAACAAGGCTTTTCTTTTCCAGAGAATCAACAGTCCTAGTTATACTTGCTTTATCTTTTAAACAAAATTCACCTAATTCTTTTTGAGAAGGAGATTTAAGTTGCCAGACTGGGCCAAGGACCTGCCACTGATCAGGAGAAATATTAATTCCTGATTTGTATGCATTTTGGACAAATCTTTTTGTCATCATACGAAAAGCTGTCTCAATCAACATGCCAAGATTCATGTGAAACTTTAATGATTCTTCTTTTGACATACCGGAAATTAAATCAAATTGGTTGCATTTGCAACTAATTTGGGCGAATTGAGCGTTTTTTGATACTTATTTTTTAAAATTTAATATTTTTGGTAACTAATGCAACTATATTCCATTTATTAAAGTTTTGGAATATTGGAAAATACTTTAGCTCCTTATTTTTCTTTTTGAAGCAAATTTTGCACAAAGAAACCTTCAACAATGTGAAAGGAAAACCAAGTCACACACAATAAAGGGATATAATATTTAAAATTTAAATTGAAAGTTTTGACTCCAAGATATGACATCAAAAGCATAAACACTGATTTAATTAAGAATTGAAAAATATTAAAATAATTTGTTACTTGATTTCCAAAATATCCATGAATTAATTCAATTAAAACAATATTTAAAAAGCTCATAAAAACTGGAGCAAATATACCCAAAAGGATTAATAAACCAGTTTTATCATTGCTAAGATATAAAACATAGGATAAGGAAGCGCTTCCAACA
>CAYFIF010000066.1:0-8978 GCA_964343085.1 uncultured bacterium
ATCTCCTACTCCACTTATAGGCCATAATCCTAGTCTCGGTTGGAGCCATACAGTTAATGAGCCAGACTTAATTGATATTTATAAATTAACTTTAAATCCTGAGAATAATAATCAATATTGGTTTGATGGCGACTGGAAAGATTTTATTATTAGAAAAATAAAGATAAAAATAAAGATTTTTGGGCCATTAAAATGGAGTATAAGGCGAGTCGTAAAAGAATCTGCCCATGGTCCTGTTATAGGTCTCCAACATGGTACCTATGCAATACGTATTTCAGGGAAAAATGATCTTAGTTCTATTGAGCAGTGGTATCGGATGACGAAGGCAAATAACTTTTCTGAGTTTAAAGATGCTATGGCTATACAAGGTGTCCCAATGTTTAATACGGGCTATGCAGATAGAGAGGGTAACATATATTATGTTTACAATGCGAAAATACCAAAGAGAGAGCCAGGATATAATTGGGATTCAGTAGTCCCTGGTGAAACCTCAACAAATCTGTGGACTAGTTATATCGAATTTGATTCGCTACCACAAATCAAAAACCCTAGAAATGGATTTGTTCAGAATTGTAATAGTACACCTTATCAAGCTACTGGAGATAAAAGTGAAATGGAACCAGCGCTCCCTGATTGGACAGGAATCGAAAAACACCAGACTGGGCGGGCATTACGTTCTTTAGAAACATATGGTTCAGATTCTTTAATAAGCAGAGATGAGTTTTTTAAATACAAATATGATAATAGTTATTCAAAGAACTCATTAATTTCTAAAACAAGAGATAAGTACATTGAATATATGAAAAATGATACAAATAAAATTTTAAGACCCGCACTTCATTTATTGGAAAATTGGAATCTTTCCGCAGACTCTAGTAATAAAGCTGCAGCATTAGCTTTTTTAGTTTTACCTAATGCTTTTAAACCGGAGAATCTAAATTATCATCCAGATTCAGTAACTAAAAAGCTAATAAAATCAATAAAGTTTTTGGAACAACATTATGGTTCAATAGAGGTTTCTTTGGGAAAAGTATTTGTTTTAAAAAGAGGGGAAAAAGAGTTACCGCTTTCTGGTGGACCTGGACTTTTAAGAGCAATCTATTATAAAAAATCAGATAAAAAATATGTTGCTATTGCAGGAGATTGCTATGTCCAAGCTGTAGAATGGAGTCCAAATGGTGAACAAAAATCCTGGAGTATTCATCAATATGGAAGTGCAACAAAAGATACTAATTCGCCGCATTATAGTGATCAAGCTGATTTATTTTACAAAGAAAAAATGAAAGTTATACGTTGAGATTTGTACATCGCCTATGGATTTTTGGAATTTTTTTTTGTTTTAACTGTGGTGGTTTTGAGCTTAGGCCAATAACAGTAGATGAGTTATTAAGAGAAGTTAGGTCCTACAGAGGGGAAAAGGCTGTGTTGGTAAATATATGGGCAACTTGGTGCAAACCATGTGTAGATGAATTTCCTATGATTGTAAATCTTGAAAATTCTGAAAAAGATTTAAAAGTAATTTTTGTAAGCGCTGACTTTATTGATAATAAAAAAGAAGTCAAAAAATTTTTAATCCAACAAAACTTAAAAGAAGATTTATTTATTAAATACCAAAAGGATCAGAAATTCATTGATGGTTTACACAAAGATTGGACTGGGGCATTACCCTTTACTATCTTATTCGGAAAAACCACTGGGAAAGTAGTAGATTATTGGGAAGGGGAAAGGTCAAAAAAAGAATTTTTGGCAGCGATTAGAAAAACAATTAAATGGTAAAGTCAATATGCGAAAATATTTTTCAATAATTTTTTTAAGTATTTGTTTATTAAATGGGAAAGAACTCGAAATAGGTTCGATAATTCCTCACATGGATCATAGACTGTTTGATACTCAGGGGGAATATGTATCTCTTAACAATGTTAAAGGTGAAAATGGACTATTAGTTATATTTTCATGTAATACCTGTCCATGGGTTATTCGATGGGAAGATAGATATGTGACTATCACAGAAAAATATAAAAAAAAGGGTATTGGAGTAATTGTTATTAATTCCAATGAGGATCAATTTGATAATAAAGATAGTATAGAAGAGATGAGAAAGCATGCAAAGGATAATAAATATAATTTTCCTTATGTACAAGATTTTGGGTCAAAGATGGCCTATGCTTTTGGAGCAACAAGAACACCCCACATTTTTCTTTTCGATAAAAAAAATAAACTTGTTTATAGGGGGGCGATTGATGATAATGCCAAAAGTGCAAAAAAGGTAAATGAACCATTTCTATCCAATGCTATTGACGCGCTTCTTGATGGCAAGCCGATATTGGTCTCTGAGACAAAAGCATTAGGTTGCTCAATTAAATTTAAGTGATACTTTTTAAAATATGGAACAAACATATTATCTTATTATAGTTGTTGCGCTGCTGATAGAATATTTATTATCAATCACTAGTTCAGTTCTAGATATAAAAAATATAAAAAATTCTTTACCGTCTGGTTTCGAGGAAGTATATGATAACGAAAAGTATGCTAAATCACAGGCATATCTAAAGGCAAAAACTAGGTTTGGGATGGCCACTGGAACTTTCAGTTTATTTTTGATTTTATTTGTTATCCATACAAGTCTGTTTGGTACTTTGGATCAGTTTTTAAGAGGTCATTTTAATAATGAGATTTTTCTTGGATTAATATTTTTTGGAATTATTTTTATTGTTCAAGATATTGTTAGTCTTCCGTTTTCAATATATAGTACTTTTGTTATAGAAGAAAAATTTGGTTTTAATCGTACTAAAGTAGATACGTTTATTATAGATAAATTAAAAGGATATGCCCTCGCAGTTACATTAGGTACCATAATTATGAGTCCGGTTCTTTATTTTTTTATTAATTTTGGTGAAAATGGTTGGTGGATTGCCTGGGCAATTATTACGGGGTTCATCATTGCTATTCAACCATTGTTTGTTCATGTTATAGCACCAATGTTTAATAAGTTTGAACCACTTGAAGAAGGGGAATTAAGAGATGCGATTGAACGCTATTCAGAAAAAGTTAATTTTCCTATAGGCCGGATTGATGTTATGGATGGTAGCAAACGTTCTGCTCATTCTAATGCATATTTTAGTGGGTTTGGGAAATCAAGACGGATTGCACTCTTTGATACCTTGTTAGAAAAACACACTACAGATGAAATTATATCAGTTGTTGCACATGAGGTAGGACACTATAAGAAAAAACATATCATAACAGGTACCTTAATGGGAATTATTGAAACAGGTATAATTTTATTTTTATTTAACTTAATTATGAATGATCAAGCTCTTTTTTTAGTTTTTGGCGTATCCAATGTATCTGTACACTGCGGCTTAGTCTTTTTTACTATGCTATATTCTCCAATAAGCTTAGTTACATCTCTTTTTACTACAGCATTAAGTAGAAAAAATGAATTCGAGGCTGATATGTATTCTCTAGAAACCACAGGAAACTCTGCTGCGCTAATAAGTATGCTAAAGGGCCTAGCTGCAAATAATTTGACTCATCTCACTCCACACCCATTCAAAGTATTTTTATCATACAGTCACCCTCCAGTTATTGATCGGATTTCAGCTATTGAGGCGGTATAGTTTTATTATTTGCCATTTAATAATAAATCAAAACTTGGAAAAGAAATTGGTCCGATTAATCTATTTCTTGTTTTTCCTGGGATATTTTAATCTATATTTTTTATAAAAATCGTCCAAAGATTCTGGATAAGTATTTCCTTTCCAAACATATCTTAACGAATCTGAAGTGTGGATGATTGTAATAGATTTTGTGGGTTTCTGGGCATGATAAAAAAATTGTTTCCCGATTCTAATAATTTGATCTTCAGTGGGTTGATAACCAAGAACGACTGCCATGAGTTCAGTGTGGTTATTTTTCATATGATCTATAAGCATATTTTGTAATTTGTTTTCTAGTCCAGGTATATAACTGGCCTTTGATGCTAAACCTAATAGTTTTTCAACTTTTGGGTTGTCTCTACTTTCTAATGCCATCCTAGTTGAGATTAAATTTTCATAGTCAATATCTGTTAGGAATATTGAGGGTGTTTTATTCATCCAGTGGCTACCAGTTGTAAGTTGAACAGAGCTTTTGACCTCTTGCCAAAAAGACTCGGAGTTAATAGTACCATCTATAAATTGAATTAAAATTTTATTATTTATTGATGCAGATAAAAATGTTTCTTCGCGCATATTAGGTATTATGCATTCAATTGTAATAATTGATGGAATTAAGCCAGGGCTATTATTTTTTGTTTCATTATTAATTTGATTTATAATTGATCTACCAATACATCCAAAACTAATTAATATAATTTCTTCATAATTATTTCGTCTTGATTGTAGTGGTAAAATAAAAACTATATTATTGTTATCTAGCCTACTAAACGCAATCTCATTTTCATTAATTTTCAACCTGAAATACCCCATTTGCTTTTTAAGGTCACTTAAAAAAAATCTCTTTTCTTTTTCAGGAATAAAATCATTGGAAAATATTATTGAAGTAAATAAAAAAAATATTAGATAAATATTTTTTTTATTTACCATGGAAGATTATCAAGATCTACATTACCACCAGAAAGTATTAATCCTACTCTAGAATCTGAAAATATCTCTTTTTTCTTTTTGACAGCTGCTAAGGTTATTGCGCATGAAGGTTCAATAATAATTTTCAATTCGTCCCATATTAAACGCATTGATTTAATTATTTCTGATTCAGAAACAGTAATGATATTATTTATGTACTTTTGTACTATAGGAAAAGTTATTGTTCCAATTTGTGCTCTGAGTCCATCACATATAGTGTTGGTTGTTTGATTTTCTACTATTTTACCTAAATCTAATGATCTAAATGCATCATCAGCTTCTTTCGGTTCTGCACCAAAAACTTTTATGTTTGGATTTGTTTGTTTAATAAAACAAAGCGTGCCAGCTAAAAGTCCACCACCACTGACAGGCGAAATAACTATATCGAGGTTGGTTTTTTGATCCAATAATTCTTTGGATACTGTCCCTTGTCCGGCTATGATACGTTTGTCATTATATGGGTGAATTGGAATAGCACCAGTGGAAGATATTATTTTATTAAGTGTTTTTTCTCGAGAATCTTGGTTCGGCTCACACCATATTATTTTCCCATCATTTTTTATTACCTTATCAACTTTTATTTTAGAAGAATTTTTAGGCATTATAATTGTGCAAGGGATACCCCGATCTTTAGCTAATCTTGATAATGCTGCTCCGTGGTTTCCAGAAGAAGCTGTTACAATTCCATTTTTTAATTCATTGTTATCTATTTGCTGGATTGTATTTGCTGCACCTCTAATTTTAAAAGAACCAGTTTTTTGAAAATTTTCACATTTAAAATATAATTTTGCTCCGAATTTTTTATCTAAAATATTACTATTTAAAATCGGGGTTTTACGCACATAAGGCTGTATTCTCTGATGTGCACGATTTATTTGAGCTATTTTTACCACAGTGTAAGTTAATAAATTTTTAATTGTTGTAATATGATACTGCAATTATAATTCACTTTTTAGGTTAAATTAAGGCCTACGTATGATTAAAAAACTTAGTTTATTTTCAAATCTCTTTAAAATACTAATAACTTTATTTAGATAATTGGAAGAAGGACTTAGATTTGCTGCAATAGATATTGGTAGCAATGCCATGAGACTATTGTTTACAAGAGTGATAATTAATTCTAATCCAATTTTTATAAAGGAATCTCTAATTAGGATGCCACTACGTCTTGGTCATGATGCATTTATTCATGGGAAAATTAGTGATAAGACCGCAAGTAAGTTTATTAATACAATAATGGGTTTTAATAATTTGATTAAAGCATATAATCCTATTTGCACAAGAGCTTGTGCCACATCCGCTATGCGATCTTCATCTAATGGATCTGATTTGGTAAAAAAAATTAGAAATGAGACAGGTATAGAAATAGAAATTATTAGTGGTAAAGATGAGGCAAAACTTATTATTGCAAATCATATTGAAAGAACATTGAAATTTGGTTTTTATTATATTCATGTTGATGTAGGTGGGGGTAGTACCGAAATAAGTATCATTTACAATAAAAATGTAATCTCCGCCAAATCTTTTCCTATAGGGTCTGTTAGACTACTTGAGAAGCGAGTAAGAAAAAATGATTGGCAGAAAATGAAGAAATGGATAATAAATAACACATCAAATTTATCACCTTTAAGGGTTATGGGTAGTGGCGGAAACATAAACAAAATTGCTTCTATTTTAGGAATAGGAAAAGGTGGTAGAATAAAAATTGATGATATGATTGATATTTTAGATGAAATCAAACCTCTGAACTACCATGATAGAATTGTACAACTTGGAATGCGTCCCGATAGGGCTGATGTTATTACTTATGCTGGAACAATATATTTAAATTGTCTTAAATGGTCTAGAACAAAAAACATTATTGTTCCTCAGGTTGGACTTCCAGATGGTATAATCACAAAACTTTTTTTAGATCATAGAAAAAATGAATTAGGAATAGAATATTAATTTAATGGTTAAAAAACACACATTATTAGTTTTTCTAGTTAGTTGCCTTTTCTCTCAAAACTACATCAAGGAACGGGTAATATTTAATAGTGCTAATCCGTTTTCATTTTTTGATATTATAACAAATCTAAAATATCAAAAACCTCAAAAAGTTTTTGGTATTTTAAAAATTCCAGAAAACGGAAAAAAAGAAAAGCTACCATTAGTAATAGGGGTTCCGGGTAGTTATTCTTGGGCACCTCATCATTACGAGTATATGGAAATGTTTCGTAAAAATGGTTTTGCTACATTTGAATTAAAAAGTTTTGAAAGTCGTAATGTTTCTTCAACAGTTGGAAATCAAGTTCAAGTAACAACTGCCATGATTATTTTGGATGCCTATAAAGCCTTAGAATCTTTATCTAAAGATAAACGAGTTGATATTAATAGAATAGGTATAATAGGTTGGAGTCTTGGAGGTGCTGTTAGCTTATATAGCGCGTGGAAACCTTTAAAGGATGCTATTTCTCCAAAATTAAGATTTAAGGCTCATCTATCATTTTATCCTCCATGCATGATTGATATAGGTTTATTTGAATTTACTGATGCTCCAATACAAATACTTGCTGGCGAATTAGATGATTGGGTTCCTGCTGAACCCTGTAAAAATTTAGTTAAAAAGATGCAATCATTTGATATTAATGCAGATATAATTGTCTATGATAATGCTCATCATTCTTTTGATCGCTCAACAGTTCCAAGAATAGACAAAGATGGTTACAAATTTGGTGATTGCTTTTTTAAAATGCGAGATGATGGTGCAGTCTTAATGAATTTCTTGGATATACCGATGGATACACCACTAAGGCAAAAAATTGCGCTAGCATTTTGCGCGGATCGAGGTCCTACCTATGGAGGGAATCCAATTGCACGTAAATCTTCATTTAAGTTTGCTCTTGATTTTATGGAAATAAATTTGTCTTTAGATTAATATTTTTTTCTTAATAATCTTTTAACTCATACCTAAATTTTTTTATGGAAAATCCTATATTTATATTAACAATACCATTAATTATAATTTCTTTACTAAGTATTAAGAAATTAATTAAAGAAAAAACAAATAATGGTAAACCCTGGATAAGAATAGAAGAGGTTAAAGAAAATGAATAATCATCTAAGTCTTAGATCTGGTAATCCAGCTTTACATGTTGACTCGTTTAGAAAACATCTTACTTCAGCTAAAGAACAAACAATGTCGATTAATGGGACTGTAAATAAAACTGGTCTATCTCTATTACTTTTAATGTTTAGTGCGACTTATACATGGGCTAATCCAAATTTGAGTGCAATTGTACTTATACCAGCTGCTATATTTGGTTTGGTTTTAGCTTTAGCAACTATTTTTAAACCCTTATATGGATATATAACTGTCCCCTTATATTCAATTGCCCAGGGGTTAATGTTAGGCGGAATATCATGGGTATTTGAGGCAAGATATCCAGGTATTGTAGTTCAAGCTATATTTTTAACATTTGGTACACTAGCTTCGTTATTATTGGCATATATTTCGGGTTTAATTAAAGCGACTGAAAATTTTAAGTTAGGCGTTGTCGCTGCAACTGGCGGAATAGCAATTGTTTATTTGATAAATATGGTAATGAGTTTTTTTGGAAGTGGAATTTCAATAATCCAGAATAGCTCATTAATGGGGATTGCCTTTAGTGGATTTGTTGTCATTATAGCAGCCCTGAACTTAGTTTTAGATTTTGATTTTATTGAAGAAGGTGCGGAGATGGGAGCACCAAAATATATGGAGTGGTATGGTGCATTTGGTTTAATGGTAACATTAATTTGGCTATATCTTGAAATATTAAGGCTACTAGCGAAGATGTCAAACAGAAGGTAGATATCAATCTGATCTAGAAAAATAATATAAAGACCAGAAAAAGGCGATAGCAAAACAGGCGATTGCTAAGATTGTATTTTTCTCGTAAAAATAACAATATAGACCGACTATTAAACAACTAGGTACGGAAAAAGATTTTACTAAAAATCTCAAAATTCAAAATAATTATTTGTAATATAACTGAAAAATTGATAGTACTTTAGTTATTAACTTATAATAATTTAGAATATTAAATAGTACTAAATAAAATCAAAACTTATAATTAAGTCTATGCAGGAAAGAGCTTTTACCGCATTACTTCGAATCTTAGATGGTGAGCAACAAATCATCCAGAGAACGGATCAAAAAGCATTTACTATGTTATCCATCCTTGGTGTTTTTATGGTATTTTTCATTGTCCATTTTACCAAAATGCAAATGGACACATTTATTTTTCTTTTGATTCTGATTTACTTTCCTTCTGCAATGGGGGCATTATATTTTTTAATGAGAGTTATTGTTCCTAGAGTTAAAAATAATAG